>QMPZ01000005.1 GCA_003648815.1 Candidatus Aerophobota bacterium
CTTCTTAGAAGAGGAATAATTGTGAGAGGAATGGCAGGATACGACCTTTCGGAATACATAAGGGTGACCATTGGGACAAGAAAGCAAAATGAGGAATTCCTTGGAAGCCTACAGAAAATTCTCTCCTCAGCAGGATAGAGGACCAATCATTACCATCGATGGGCCGGCTGCTGCAGGGAAAAGCACCGCCGCTCGGCTTCTCGCACAGAGGTTGGGTTACCTATATCTGGATACAGGAGCTATGTACAGGGCCTTGACATGGAAGGCTTTAAGAGATAAGGTAGATATGAAAGACAAGAGGGCCCTCTCTCAGCTGGCCGAAGAGACTCAAATCACCTTAAGTTGCCAGGCCGATGGGAAGCTTAAGGTTTATGTAGATGGTGAGGATGTAACCACATCCATTCGCTCCGCAGAGGTGGACAGGTTTGTCTCTTTCGTCTCAAGCATAAAAGAGATACGAGAAAGGATGGTTCTTCAGCAAAGAAAGATGGGAATGAGAGGGAAGGTGGTGGCTGAGGGAAGGGATATGGGAACGGTGGTTTTTCCCGAGGCTGAGGTTAAGATATTCTTAGAAGCCTCATTGAAGGAGAGGGCAAGGAGGAGATGGGAGGAGAGGAGGGAAAAGGGTGTGTTTCTGGAAAGGGAAGAGGTGGAGACAGAGCTTGCTAATCGAGACAGGATGGATAGCCAAAGAAAGATATCTCCCCTGAAGAAAGCGGAGGGAGCAATAGTTATAGACAACACTCACTTGAGTATTTCTCAGACAGTGGAAAGAATACTACAGGTTGTAAGAGAAAAACTTAATAGATGAAGGAGACGCCTTTTTGGTATCATCTCTTGTGGGGATTGGCTCTTATAATTTTCAAACTTCTTTTCAGGATAAGGATTTACGGGAGGGAAAATGTTCCCTCACGAGGAGGGGTGATTCTGGCTGCCAATCATCTAAGCTACCTTGATCCTATCGTCTTAGGTCTTCTTACTCCTCGAAAGATGAATTATATGGCCAAAGAAGAGCTCTTCAAGAAATTTCTCTTTCGCCTGTTGATAGAAAGACTGGGAGCTTTTCCTCTCAAAAGAGATAGAATAGATCGCTCTGCTTACGAGAAGGCCATATCCCTCTTGCAAGAAGGGCGAGTTTTAGCCCTTTTCCCCGAGGGGACAAGGGGCCGAAGGGGAAAGTTAGGATACTTTAAGAAGGGAGTATCCAGGATAGCTCTCAAGACAGGAGTTCCCATTGTACCTGTTATAATCAGGGGTACTGATGAAGCTCTGCCAAAAGGAAGAAAGATGATCAAATTGGCCAGGATAGAGGTGAGGGTAGGCAAGCCTTTGAGCACAGAAGGACTTAGCAGGGGTAAGGATTCTAAGAAAAAGATAGATGATCTTTGTGAGGAACTGAGAAAAAGAATGGCCGAGTTAGGGGCTCTGAGGTGAAGGTTTTTGTTCCCGAGGAGATTGGTTTTTGTTTCGGGGTAAGAAGAGCTTTGCAGTTGGTGGAGGATGAGCTGAGGAAAGGAGGGAGGATTTACAGCTTAGGAGATTTGATCCATAATCCTCAGGTAGTTGAGGAGCTGCGGAGGAAAGGAATCAAAACTGTTGGTGAACTTTCCCAAATCAGGGAAGGAACGGTAATTATAAGATCTCATGGAGTAAATCCCTCTTTAATAGAAGAGGCCAGAGAAAGAGGTTTAAAGGTGGTGGACACTACCTGTCCCTATGTCTTGAAAGCTCAGAGAACAGCAAACCTTCTGGTCCAAAACTCCTATGCGGTGGTTGTAGTTGGCCTACGTGAGCATCCTGAGGTTCAGGGAATTATAGGTAATGCACAAAGTGGCAAGATCTACGTGATCAAGAATTCCCAGGAGGTAGAAAAGCTGCCCTTTATGAAGAAGGTGGGAGTGGTAGTTCAGACTACAGAGACCCTTGACAACTTCGAAGATATTGTAAAGAATTTAATAAAGAAGACGGAGGAATGCAGGGTTTTTAACACAATATGCAAGGTAATCATGAGAAGACGGGCCTTAGTTAGGGAGCTGGCCAGAAAAGTAGAGGCAATGGTAGTGGTGGGCGGACGCAATAGCGCAAATACCCGTCAGCTGGTTGAGATGTGCCGCAGCATAGGAGTTGATACCTATTTCATAGAAAGAAAGGAAGACCTGAAATTAAAAGAACTAAAAGGAATAGAGAGGATTGGCATTATAGGAGGAACTTCTACTCCCGAACAAACAATAAAAGAGATAAGGGATGAACTCTTATCCCTTGACCAAAGCCATAATAGTTTTAAAATAAATATCCATCACAGTTAGAGAAGGGGAGTTTAAAGTGGACAAAGCAAAAGAGGAAAAGTTTCCCGAAGAGATAACCGATGACATAAGGAAAAATGAGGAAGGAGAGGAAGATTTTGCCAGACTTGTTCAAGGATATGGGGATTCTCGACCAATAAAAGTGGGACAGATAATAACAGCCAAGGTTGTGCAGACGACAAAGGAAGGGGTCTTATTGGACATAGGCAGGAAATCCGAGGGCTTTATGCCCTGGGAACATTTTTCCTCTTCAGAGAAGAGAGTCCCCTCGGTGGGTGAGGTGATGCAGGTCTATGTTATGGAAAGAGACGGAAAGGGGCGGATCATACTCTCCAAGAAAGAGGCAGATTTTCGCTTAGACTGGGAGAAGTTCAGCCGTGCTTTCAGGGAAGGAAAGCCAATCGTGGTGAAGGTGGAAAAGATAGTGAAGGGAGGGCTTCTGTCCAGATTAGGATCGCTAAGGGCCTTCATCCCTGCCTCTCATGTAAGTTTAAAGGGTAAAGATGATCTTAAAAAATTCATTGGAAAGGAAATAGCGGTTAGAGTTATCGAGCTGGAGAAAAAGTCAAGGAATATAGTGGTCTCCAGAAAGTTTTTCCTCTTAGAGGAGAGAGAGAAGAAAAAGGAAAAGCTTCTGTCGAGTTTGGAAGAGGGTAAGGTGGTCACGGGAAAGGTGAGTTCGATAACCAAATTTGGTGTATTTGTGGACTTGGGAGGAATCGATGGACTGATTCATCCAGAAAACCTTTCCTGGAGCTGGGTAAAGGATCCCCATCAAATAGTCTCCGTAGGAGACAGGATAAATGTAAAGGTGTTAAAGTTAAATAGAGAAAGAGGTAGAATCTCTTTGGGTTTAAAACAGCTTAAGCCCAATCCCTGGACGCAGGTTGAGAAAAAATACCGTGTTGGTTCACAGGTGGAAGGAACGGTAACTCATCTGACAGATTTTGGTGCATTTGTGGAACTTGAGGAGGGATTGGAAGGTTTGGTCCATGTCTCCGACCTCTCCTGGGAGAGACGCATAGAGCATCCCAGTGAGGTCCTCAAGGAAGGACAAAAGGTGACGGTAAAGGTGCTGGACATCGATGCCAAGGGTAAAAGGATAGCCTTAGGCATAAAGCAAACTAAGCCTGATCCCTGGGAAGAGGTGATAAAAAAGCATAAGGTAGGGGATGTGATCGCAGGTAAAGTTGAAGAGATAACTGATTTTGGAATTTTTATAAACATAATTCCCGGAATAGATGGGTTCATTCATGTCTCTGAACTTGACAGGGAATATGTCTCCCATCCCAACAAGGTCACCTCGGTAGGAGATGAGATAAGGGCACAAATTGTGGAGATCGATAAGGAAAAAAGACGTATCAGGCTAAGTGTGCGTAAGTTAAAGGAGAAGGAGGAGAGGGAGAGGAAGAAGAAAGAAGAAGAGACAGGGAAGAAAGAGGTAGCTGCTCAAGTTCCTCCTCTTGAGGAAGAAGGGGTGATGATAGGCGATTTTATCGAGGAGGAGCTGAAGGAGAAGTTAAGGGAAAGTTTTAAGTGAAGTATTGTATCTTTATACTCATATTGCTTATAGGTTATCTGGTAGGTTCAATTCCGTGGGGTTACCTTATAGGGAAGCTTAAAAAGGGAATAGACATAAGGAAGTTTGGCAGTGGCAATATTGGCACCACCAACGTGTTGCGCGTCTTAGGAGGTGTGCCAGCTGTTTTGGTACTTGGAGGCGATATGGGTAAGGGAATAGGGGCGGTGTGTATAGGGATGATGCTGGCATCATCTACAGGAATGAGTCCAAAGATAATTGGTGGATTAGCTGGACTTTCATCTATACTCGGACATAATTGGCCTGTTTTCCTAAGGTTTAAGGGAGGCAAGGGGGTGGCTACCTCTGCGGGGGTGTTTTTAACCCTTACTCCCCTTCCCTTTATCCTTTCGCTGGCAGTGATGTTACTCGTGGTATTTTTTACACGTTATGTCTCCTTGGGTTCAATTCTGGCGGCAGGGAGCTTTCCTCTTTTTATCCTGCTTTGCGCAAGAGGTGAGACGAGGTTTTACTTTATCTTAAGCCTGATAGTGGCAGCCCTTACCTTGTTTACTCATAGATCTAATCTGAGGCGATTGCTGAATGGATGTGAGAGAAAGTTAGGAGAAAAGGAGAGAATTTAAAGAAGCGGGAAAGATATCCTCGCTTCATACTAACCCATAAAGGAGGTAAAGATGAACAAGGCCCAACTAATAGGGGAGGTAGCTAATCAGACAGGGCTGACGAGGAAGGCAGTAAGGCAGACGCTGGATGCGATGACCTCTGCCATTGCCAGAGCCTTAGCCCAAGGAGAAAAAGTGACGCTGGTCGGCTTTGGAAGCTTTAAGGTGATGAGGAGAAGGCCACGTCGAGGAAGAAATCCTCGAACCGGTGAGGAAATTCAAATTCCGGCTAAGGATGTACCTAAGTTTGAAGCTGGTAAAAGGCTAAAGGAAGCAGTAAGTTAAGATAGAATTTTGAAAAGGTGATGGGATGAGCTCTCTACCTTAAAGAAATGGATGGGAGAGAGGTGTGGAGAGGAAAAAGGAAAAACTGTATTTTTCCATAGGGGAGGTAAGCAAGATCACTGGGCTGCCTCCTTACGTGTTGCGCTTCTGGGAGGGAGAATTTAAGGAACTTCGTCCTCAAAAAAGTCGAGGGGGGCACAGGCGTTATCAAAAGAAGGATGTGGAGCTGATTCTACGGATAAAAAGGCTTTTATATGAGGAGGGATTCACCATCGAGGGAGCTAAAAAGGAACTGAGGAGGCAAAACAAAGAAGAAAAATTTCTTAGCCCTACTAAGTTAAAGGAGGAATTAGAAGAGGTGTTGAAGATATTAAATTGAGAAGGAGCGGGGCGTGGCGCAGCCTGGTTTAGCGCACTTGCATGGGGCGCAAGAGGTCACCGGTTCGAATCCGGTCGCCCCGACCAATTAGAGTCTTCGAGATTGATTTAATATAGATTATCTTCCCTCCAAAACAGATGGAGGCTTCCAACTTCTCACCGAAACCTTTACCTCTCTCCTTAAGTTAAGAGACGACACTTGAGAGGAAAACATCCTCCCTATAGGCTGGTCGATAATTTATGAATCCTATCAACAAGATCGAACCTCGCAAGGACAGGTTAGACCGGTATTCCAGGAGGAACGAAGATGGAGGTGATTTTAGCTTCAAGGTCCCCAAGGAGAAGAGAACTTTTAAGGAAAGTCGTTAAGGATTTTAAGGTTATTCCCAGCGATATAGAGGAAAGAAGTGTTAAGGAGAAGGATCCCATCGCTTTAGCGGTAAAGATAGCTACCTTAAAGGCAAAAGATGTCGGGGAAAGATTTCCTGAGAGCCTGGTAATTGGTGCTGATACGGTGGTGGTCCTGGGAGAAAGGATCTTAGGTAAGCCAAAGGATGAGAAGGAGGCCGGGGATATGCTTCGCTGCCTTTCGGGAACGGAACATAAGGTAATCACCGGCCTTGCCCTTTACCGAAAAAGAGAAGAGAAGCTTTTAAATGGATATGAGGTCACCTATGTGAGGTTTAAGGATTTAACTTCAACACAAATAGAGGAATACCTGAGCACTGAAGACTACCGGGATAAAGCCGGCTCTTATGCAGTCCAAAAAGTAGGGGATAAGTTCGTAGAAAAGATACGGGGGGATTATGAGAACGTGGTAGGACTTCCCTTGAGGAAACTGGTAGAGCTTCTTGAGGAATTTAAGGAAAACGTCCTTTCCTTGGAGATAGTTGACATTGCCCTTCCTCACAACTGGGGAGTGGGCAGGAAGGAAAGATTTACCATCTTCGTGCCCGACTCTCTCATAGGCGATAGAGTAAAGGTCAAAATCTGTAAGAGAAAGAAGTCCTTCGCTTATGGAAAAATCCTGAAGATTGAGAAAAAATCCACCTACAGGATCTTTCCCAGATGCGAAAATTTCGGAAGATGTGGTGGATGTGCCTTTCAAAATTTGGATTATGAGGAGCAGCTGAAGATAAAGGAAAATTACCTCATCAAGACGCTTGAGAAAATAGGAGGGGTGAATTTAAAGAATACAGAGGTCTTTCCTATAGTTGGTTCTCCAAAAATTTGGTTTTATCGAAATAAGATGGAGTTTGCCTTTGGAGGGAAGGGTAGGGATCTTGTTCTGGGTTTAAGGGAAAGAGCCTCCCCTCTCAAAAAGTACTCCAGGAAAGTCATACCTTTAAATAGATGCTTTATCTTCTCCGAATGGGTGAACACCCTTTTTCCTGTGTTTTTGGATTTTTTAAAAATGGGCAATTTTACTTCTTATAATCCCTTTACCAGAGAGGGGTTCTTAAGACATCTGGTTCTCCGGGAGGCAAAAAAGACGGGTGAGGTTATGGCAATTCTGGTCACCAAGGAGGGGGAAATTCCCAATTTGTCTTGTCTTGTAGAAAAGCTCCTGGAAAAGTGTCCTCAGCTGAGGAGCTTCTGGTGGGTCATCAATAATCAGATTGCCGATGTGGTCAGCTATGAGAAGAAGAAGCTCATCTGGGGGCGTCCTTACATCTATGAGGTTCTTGAGGAGCTGAAGTTCAGAATTTACCCGGAAACCTTCTTCCAGCCGAACAGTTTCGCCGCCGAGACCCTTTATAGAAGGATCAGGGATTTCGCAGAGCTTAGCGGAAAGGAAAGGCTGCTGGGTCTTTACTGTGGAAGTGGCCCTATAGAAATGTTTCTTTCCTCGCAAGCCAAAGAAGTGATGGGAGTGGATATTAATCCGGTAAATATTAAAAATGCTGAGGAGAACTGTCAGGTCAACGGGATCAAAAACTGCCTTTTTATTCCTGGTAGAGTCGAAGAAGTGCTAAGGAAGATGGGAAAGAAGGAATTTGACCTCCTTATCCTGGACCCTCCAAGAGGCGGTCTTACTCCAAAAGCCCTAAAGCGCTGTCTGGAATTAAAAATCCCCAAGCTCATTTATACCTCCTGCAATCCTGCCAGCCTGGCCAGGGACTTAAGCAAGTTCCAGGAGAGCGGATATTTCCTTAAGAAACTTGAGGGAATAGACCTTTTCCCCCATACCGGCCATTTAGAGACCCTTACCCTTTTAGAGAAAATTTGAGGAAAATTTATGGAAGAGCAGATAGCCTGTTTTAATAGAGAAATCCTATCCGAATACCTTGATCAATCTAAGGTGTTTTATGATGAATCTCTCTGGCATCGTATCTTAAATAATCTGCAGTATATTCCACGAAGGTTGGTGGAAGGAGACCGTCGCTACAAACAGTTAGTTGTATATATTCTCATCAAGGCAAAGGATTTATATCTGGCCTACAGGAGGACGGAAAAAGCTGGAGAGAAGCGATTAAGATATAGGTATTCCATAGGCATTGGAGGACATGTAAATCTCCTGGATCAAGCTCAATCGACCTCCTCTGGTAGAAAACAGGTGGACCTCATCTCACGAGCAATGTGGCGAGAGCTCGAGGAGGAGATAGAGATCAACTGCAACCTCTTAAATGAGCCAGAACTTATCTGCTTTATCAACGATGACTCTGAGGATGTGGGAAAGGTTCATTTTGGTGTTGTCTTTCTCTTGAAGATTGAGGAGCCAGCTATCTCCAAAAAGGGAGAAGAGGGTATAGGAGAGTTGAAGTTCTGGAATCTGTCGGATCTTAAGGCAAAAAAGAGCTGTTTCGAAAGGTGGTCAAGGCTGTTGATAGAGTATTTGGTGAAAATTAAAGAAAAGTAAAAGAAAAAGCAGTTGACAATTTTCTGCCGTATATTTATACTCACATACATAAACACGAGAGGAAGGTATATGTTTTTTAGAAGAAAAAAGGAATTTTCAGAGGAAGAAATTGAGAAGATCATAGATGATTATGGTAAGATGATGAAATCTCTCCTTAAAGAGCACCTGCCCAGATGGGCAAGGAGAGCTATGAACAAGACGAAGAACAGGACAGGAGTTGCCGTAAGCAAAAAAGGTGAGGAGATTCGGAAGATAAAGAAAATGGGAATGAGTGGCTGGCTGAAACAGACTACTCAGCAGCTCTTCGAAGAGCTTTCCTCTTTTACAACCGATCCTGCTTCTTTGAAATCCAAATTAGATACTATGCTCAAGGAATTTAAGAGAAAATGGAAGATCAAATGATGGAAGAGAGAGAGAGAGAGAGAGAGAGAGAGAGAGAGAGAGAGAGAGAAGATGGAAGGAGAAGGGAGGTTTTAGGTGAAGGAAGAAGAGCAGGAAAAATTTCTTCAGAGCTTGATGAAAAATATTCTGGTGGGTATATATCTTCTTCGGGAGGATGGAACGTTGGTCTACGTGAATGAGAGATTTGCCGAGATCTTTGGCTACAGCAGCCCAAATCAACTTGTAGGAAAGGAGATGTATTCTGTAGTCCACCCCAGAGATTATGTGAAGGTCAAGGAAAATATTCGAAGGTGCTTTGGCGGTAAGGCGGGTCTCATTTATTATGAGTTTACCGCTCTCAAGAAAGATGGAACTGAGATAGAGGTGGGAATTCAGGGCAGTCTAATGGAGTATGGGGGAAGACCCGCTATTGGAGGTGTACTCGTAGACCTCACCGGATATAAGCGGAAAAGGGAGAGGGCAAGGCATCTGGATGCGGTGCTTCGGGCTATAAGAAGAATAGATCAGCTTATCGCGAAAGAAAAAGATGAATCCAGGCTCCTTCAAAGGATCTGCAACCTGCTTCTTGAGGTAGGATCGTATAAAGTGGTCTGGATTGGCTTGATCGATGAGAAAGCTGGACAAATCGTGCCGGTGGCTCAGTCAGGATTTGAAAAGGGCTATCTGGAATCGTTGGAAGACTTTTCCATCCTCAGATGGCCTGATGAGGAGGCGATAAGGACGGACAGGCCTTACATAATGGAGAACATCCTTGAGGAGCCTAAATTTAGCCCCTGGAGGAAAGAGGCGATAAAGGGAGGATACTTATCCTCGATAGCTGTTCCCTTGATCAGCGAGGGAAAGGTATATGGAGCAATTAACGTTTGTTCCGATCAGAGGGAGTTTTTCGACGAAGAGGAAATTACGCTTCTTGAGGAGGTAAGCTCAGACATCAGCTATGCTTTAAGGGCCCTTCGGCTTGAGAGGGAGCGAAACAAGCTCCAGAAGAACCTGACTCGCTCCTTTGAGAGTATGGCCCAGACCGTGGTCAAGATGCTCGGGCAAAGGGACCCTTATACTGCTACTCACTCGAGAAGGGTGGCGGAATTTGCCCGTCTGGTAGCCGAAGAGATGGGATTTAGCAGGAACCGGGTTTACGGAGTCTGGATAGGGGGGATATTACATGATGTGGGAAAGATTGGAATACCGGAGACCATCCTGGTCAAGCCGGGCAGACTCTCTCCTCAGGAGATGGCTTTAATCCGAACTCATCCTGAAAGGGGATATGAGATTCTCAAGGATATGCACTTTCCCTGGCCCGTAGCTGAGATGGCACTGCAACATCATGAGAGGTTAAATGGAACGGGCTATCCCAAGGGAATTAAGGGTGAGGATATAATACTTGAGGCAAGGATTTTAGCTGTTTGCGATGTCCTGGAAGCGATGTCCTCTCACAGGCCTTATCGCCCCGCTAAAAGTCAAAAAAAGACCCTTGAGGAAATCGAAAAGGGCAGAGGAACAAAATATGATCCCAAGGTTGTGGATGTAGCTATCAAACTTGTCGAAGAGGGAAAAATTCATCTTTCTCAGTAAAGAGTTTGAAGTCTTCGGCTTTCTTTGAGGAGAAAAATTAGATGGGAGGGAAGGAATAAGATGGAATTTGAAGAAGAATGGGAGGACTTTGAGGATTTATGGGAGAACTTTGGCATAAGAATAGGTCCTTTTGGGATGGGAATATATGGGCCAGCAAGGCGCATAAGGTACTCAAGGACGGACAAATCCCACCTTCTTAGGATAAAGATAAATCCAAATGTGAAAAAGGAAGAGATCAAGGTAAGGCTGGTAAGACCGGGGTTAATAGAGATTGAATGGCCTCGTAGAAGAAGGGGGGAGGATATTCCCATCGAGTAAGCATTAGCGCATACATAGTTTTTCGGAGAGAAAAGTTTGAAATATCTAAGTTTGCATTCCTGGGAAGTTGATCGAAAAGAGGCGATTGAAATTCAGATAAAGTTAAGGGAAAATATATCCCTGAGGCGGACCTTCGGGAAGATAGAGAAGGTCGCCGGAGCAGATGTCAGCTTCCTTGAAAAGGAGGCAATAGCGGGTGTGGTGGTTCTCAAGTTTCCTGATTTGGAAATAATAGAAAGACAGTTCTTTATTTGTCCGGTGAAGTTCCCCTATGTTCCAGGACTTTTAACCTTTCGAGAAGGGCCAGCCTTACTGGGAGCGTTTGAAAAAATAAAAAACGAACCCGATGTCATCCTGTTCGATGGTCAGGGAATTGCTCATCCGAGGAGGATGGGAATAGCCACGCACTTAGGGCTATTTTTAGACAGGCCGACCGTTGGCTGTGCCAAGTCTAAGCTACGCGGAGATTATTTGGCCGTAGGAGAGGAAAAGGGAAACTATAGCCTATTGAGGGAAGGAAAAGAGGTTATAGGAGCGGTAGTGAGGACGAAAAGGGGTGTTAATCCCATCTTTGTCTCTCCGGGAAACAAAATAGATCTTCCCACCTCCATAAAGGTGGTCCTGGAATGCGCAACCAGATATAGATTACCTGAACCTACTCGGCAGGCTCATCTTTTTGTCAGTGGGCTTAAAGAAGAACTTGCTCAGATTAAATCTTAGTCAAGACTGGCAAGGAGACAAACATATGGGGGTTGCCTTTTTTAAAAAATTTTGTATATTATTAAAGATGTGGTTTTTGATAGGGATTTCTGCTAAAAAAGGATTCAAGGGGCTAAAAAGCTCTTGAATCCTTTATCTTATTAAAGATATCTGACCAAATGCCAGGATAAATAAAAAGAAGGAGGGGAAAAATGATCAGAAGACGCGATAATTTTGGAATTCATATAGTTTCTGATCTTTACGGATGTGATCCGGAAAAACTGGATAATATAAAGGAAATCAAGAAAATTATTGAGACGGCAATAGAAAAGGCTAATTTGACCAAGATAAAATCCCATTTTCATCAATTTGAGCCTTATGGAGTGACTGGATTTGCTCTGCTTTCTGAATCCCACATAGCGGTTCACACCTGGCCTGAATATGGATACGTCTCTCTTGACGTGTATAGCTGTGGAACTCCCGATAGTTCATTTTCCGCTCATAAGAGGATTGTAGACTTCTTCAAACCCAGCAAGGTTTCTACCAATATCTTTAAGAGGGGGAAACTTGATGAATCGTACAGCAAGACAAATATTGAGACAGTTAGTCAAAGGGCCTAAGGGCTTCTGGCATCTGATTAGGCATCAGGATTCATCCATCAGAGAGTTCATAGATACGCTGAGGGATCTTGAGGACTCGAAAACGATAAAGAGGGAGGGGTCTGTATTTAAGCTGAATACGAAGAACTTAATAGCGGAGCCCTATCGAGATTTTGGATGTGAGGTAGGCGAAGGCAAATTTAATCTTAGCGAAGATTTTATGCATCTCAAGGAGCGATTTGGGGAGGTGGTAAGGGAAAGGCCCCTCCCCAGGGAGGATTATGATCAAGGTTTTATGAGAAAAGAGGATACGGTAAAAAGAGCTGTCTTTATGTATGAGAGGGGAGATGTAGAGGGAAAAGATATATTTATCTTAGGTGATGACGATCTTTTGTCCATTGCCCTTGGACTAATGAAGCTGGCCAGGTCAATAACTGTGGTGGAAGCGGACAGGAGAATAGTAAGGTTTATAACTGCCAAAGCAAAGGAACTTAATCTCCAGAATGTCCAGGCCATTGAATATAATGCCCTAAATGATCTTCCACCTGACCTATATGGCCGTTACCATACATTTGTGAGCGACCCTGTAGAGACCTGGCTGGGATTCAAAGTCTTTGTAGGAAGATGTATTCAGGCTCTAAAAGGCAAAGGCTGTAGTGGATACTTTGGACTGACCCACCTTGAGGCCTCCCTCAAAAAGTGGTATGAATTTGAAAAATTCCTTATGGACTGTAGTTTTGTGATCACCGATATTTTAAGAGATTTCAATTTTTATCCAGAAGATGAGAACAAATGGCAAAAATTTTATGAGAGCTACAGGCTTTGCAAAGAAGTCCCCGATGTCGGATTACCAGAAATTGACTGGTATAGATCCTCCTTTATCAGGATAGAGGCTGTTGACAGCATTAACTACCCTAAGCTTCCCCCATCTCTTTCCCCGCAGCAACTTTACTTCGACGAGGAGACGTGGGCCACCCCGGGTGCAAAGTAAAAGTTTTAGCTTCGATGCCTTTCTCCATTACTTTTTAGCTCATAGAAATTTCCAGGTTTGATTATCATCTTTTCATTTTATCCTATCCTTCTTAATGGAAAGGCATAAATATGCGGCCTGCCACCTGCTCATCGCCAAGGATGCTATAGCCGAGGGACTTGCAGAGCTTGTGGACATGGGCTGGCTAACGGAGAAGGAGGCGATAAAGGTGGCAGTGGACCGGTTATTTAACAATTCGAATGAATGGTATGGACTTGGCTTTGATCGCCTCGAGGTGTGAGAAAATGACCGTAAAAAAGCTTATAGTTGGACCGATGGAGGCTAACTGTTACATATTGGCAGATGAGAAGACCAGAAGAGCCATTATAATTGATCCCGGCGACGAGGCAGAGAAAATACTTCGGAAGGTTAACGCCGAGGAGCTCGAAATTATCTACATCGTAAATACTCACGCTCATATAGACCATATAGGAGCCAACGACATAATAAGGAAGGAGACCGGTGCCTGTCTTCTCATTCATTCAGCTGATGCTCCTTTTCTGAAAGATCCGGAGATGAATTTATCCATAATGATAGATAAAAAGAGGAAGTTTTCATCTCCTACCAGGATGCTTGAGGAGGGAGATCAAATACAGGTGGATGGAATTAGCCTGAGGGTCCTTCATACCCCCGGACATACCCCGGGAAGCATTTGTCTTCATGTAAAGGATAAGCTTTTTACGGGGGATACTCTTTTTGCAGGTTCAGTGGGAAGGACTGACCTGCCAGGGGGAAATCTCCTCGATCTGGAGAACTCCATCAAAGAAAAACTTTTAGTATTTTCCGATGAGGTGATAGTTTACCCAGGGCATGGTCCCCAGACCACCATAGGGAAAGAAAAACAGGACAGTCCCTTTGTAAGGACGCTGATGACGAAAAGGAACTTCCATATGGAAGAAGGCTGAAAAAGATGGGAGCTGAGAAGAGGATCAAACAGGCAAAGGGTGTATATGCCCTGTTTATCTTGATTAAAAAGGATATTTCGGTCAAAGTCGGCGCCTTAGGAGTGATTAAGTTCCGCAAGGGAAGTTATGTATATATCGGCTCCGCTCAAAAAGGAATTAAAGGCAGAATAATGAGACACATGAGGAGGAAAAAGAAGAAGTTCTGGCATATAGATTACTTGCTCGCACAAAGGCCTGTAGAGATTGAAAAGATTATCTGCAAAGAGGCAAAAAAGGAGGAAGAGTGCAAACTCGCCCGAGCTCTGACCAAGTTCGGGGAACCTATCAGGGGATTTGGATGTTCCGACTGCTACTGTGAGAGTCATCTCTTCAGGATAAAGGAGCAGTATGTAAGTGGAGGGATAGATGTTTTTTAATTCCTTCATTCTTTCCTTCATCCCCGTGTTTGTGGCTGTGGATGCCTTCGGAGTTCTCCCCATATTCATTTCTTTAACTGAAGGAATGAAAAAGAAGGAAAGGGTGAGGGTGGTTAGACAGTCAGTCCTTACCGCTTTGATCATCGCCATCGCCTTTATCTTTGTGGGAAAGGCCATTTTCTTAATCTTGGGAGTCACCGTCCAGGACTTCATGATTGCCGGAGGGACGGTTTTATTTATCCTGTCCGTAGTTGACCTTTTGTTTCCTACAAAACAGCGAAGGACCTCCACTATAGGTGTGGTACCTTTGGGGATGCCCCTGATTGCCGGACCGGCGGTGCTCACCACCTCCTTGGTGTCCGTCGATGCCTTTGGAGTTGTGCCCACCTTGCTTTCCGTAATCCTGAACATCCTCCTGGCAGGATTTGTCTTTTTCTCCTCGGATTTTCTAATGAAAATTCTGGGAACTGCGGGTTCCAGAGGTATCTCCAAGGTATCCAGTCTTCTTCTCGCTGCCATCGGGGTGATGATGGTGAGAAGGGGAATAATGCAGATACTAAGCGGTATTTGATATATAAGCTTAGAGGAGGACAAGAAGATGGAATTTAAAACGGTCAAGATGGAAATTCCTGAAGGTGCTAACATCATCATTGGACAGACTCATTTCATCAAGACAGCAGAGGACCTTTACGAGGTGATGATAAATTCTGTACCCGGAATAAAGTTTGGTCTTGCCTTCTGCGAGGCATCAGGTCCCTGTCTGATAAGAGCGGAGGGAAATGATGAGCAGATGAAGGCAACTGCTATCAAAAATGCCCATCTTTTGAGCGCTGGACATACCTTTGTCGTTTTACTCAAAGGTGCCTTCCCCATAAATGTGCTTAATGAGGTCAAAAACTGCAGGGAGGTCTGTCGTATATTCTGTGCCACTGCAAATCCGGTTGAGGTGGTGATAGCTGAGACAGAACAGGGAAGAGGAGTTGTGGGAGTCATCGATGGATTTCGACCCAAGGGAGTGGAGAAGGAGGAGGATGTAAAAATACGCAGGGAATTCCTGAGAAGAATAGGATACAAGCTATAAGGGGTAAAGTTTAAGAGGAAGAGGGGATGTCTCTTAGACTTCTTAAAAGAGGCTGGCTTGTCCTGATGCTTTCAGGCATAAGTTTGGCATGGTTTGCCCTGTTTAGGACAAAGCCTGTTTATAGCTGGGGTCTTCAGGAAATTATCATAGAGGCAGTTTGTCTTTTTGCCCTCATAACGGGATATGTATATATAGCAAAGTTGAAGATACGAAACCTCAGTATAGGATGGGGGCTATTTACCGCAGGGATGCTTGTCCATCTTCTCAGTCAGTTTATATATCAGCCGAAATTCATAGGCATTGAACTTAAAGGCATCATCGCCATTATCGGCCTTATTTTGATAGTGGACGGCTTTTACAGAACTTTTAATCGAGTAAAAGAGGCAGAGGAAAAGTACAGGATATTATTTGACAACTCTCCTGACTTCATCGCTCAAGTAGATGAGAAGGGTAGATTCTTGACCGCTAACCTTGCTATGGCTAAGAGTCTCGGTATCAAAAGGGAGGATCTTATAGGTAAGTCCCTTTTCGAGGTGATGCCAGAAGAGGTGGCAAAAAAAAGATTGAAAATGGGAAGAAGGGTCGTTGAGGAAAGAAAGATCCGGGTCTTTGAGGATTGGAGACAGGGTCGATGCTTCCATAACATATATGTCCCCATCCCAGGACAAAGGTCCTTTCAGGTTATTGCCAGGGATATTACCTCTCAGAAGAAGACGGAGGAGCAACTTAAGGAAAGCAAGAGGAAATACAAGGTAGTTACCGATAATTCCACCAGTGGCATATATATATTTCAGGACGGAAAACTTGTCTTCGTAAACAAAGCTATGGTGTGCCTTTCGGGGTATAAGGAAGAGGAGTTGCTATCGATGAACTACCTTGACTTAGTGCATCCGAACTACAGAGATAAGCTGAAGAGAATGACGGAGCAGGCACTTACGGGCAATATCTCAGGGCTTCCCTCAAGGTTCGAGTTCAAGGCTATTAGAAAGGATGGAAAGGAAAGGTGGATAGAGGCTGCACCAGCGATCATCGAATACGAGGGAAGGCCGGCAATTCTTGGCAACATAAGGGACATTACCGAACAGAAGGAATTAGAGGAGGCGCTTAGAAAGAGCGAGAGAAGTTACCGCACTCTGGTGGAAAATATTCAGGAGGGTCTTGGAATTACTGACCCCGATGAAAACTTCGTTTTCGTGAACAATGCAGCTTGTAGCATTCTTGGATATTCCAAGGATGAGCTTGTCGGGATGAACTTGATACAGCTTGTCCCCCCACATGATCTTGAAAAGATTTTAAGAGAGACAGAAAAGAGAAAGCAGGGAAAGAAAACTATTTATGAGATTAAGATGCGCAGGAAAGATGGAAAGCTTCGCGATGTGAGAGTCTCTGCTATACCGCTTTATGGTAAAAGTGGAGCGTTTGCTGGAACCATAGGAATGTTTTGGGATATTACCGAGCGCAAACAAGCGGAAAAAAGGATGGAAAATTTGACTCTCCTCTATAAAGAACTTGGGAAGGCGGTGAATCAGTCTGAAACCATAAATGAGTTTTCCGGAAGAATCCTGAGGATTCTGAATAATGTGATAGATTATGACATGGCTGATATATTGGTTTATGAGTCTGAAGAAAATGCTCTTGTCGAGTCCGCTCAGATAGGATACCCAAGGGAGCTCGAGGAAAGGACTATTAAACGACAAAAAGTTGAGAGGGGAGAAAGGAGAGTTGCGGCGTTTTCTGTCTTTCACAAAAAGGCTATCTATATTGACAATATGAAAGAAAATGAGCTTACACAGTATAGCCGTGATCTGGTAGAAAAATTCGACTTGAGCGAGATGTATGCAGTTCCCTTGATGACCAGAGGAAACCTACGGGGAGTGCTTCAAGTTATCGTCAAATCAGGCAAGACCTTGTCCAAGGAAAATAGACAATTGCTCGATATCATTTCAGAGGAAATAGCTGCGGGTATCGCTAAGATTAAGGCTGAGGAGGAGCTGCGAAATATTGCCATAAGGGATTATCTTACAGGTCTTTATAATCATCGATACTTCTACGAAAAACTTGAAGAGGAAAAGGGCAGAAACGAAAGGTACAAAGAATTTTTCTCTCTTCTTTACCTGGACATAGATGATTTTAAGGTCTACAATGATACTTACGGACACATTGAAGGAGATAAAATCTTAAAAACTTTGGGCAAGGTTCTCCGAAGATGCCTGCGGAAAATGGACTCCGCCTACAGGTACGGAGGAGATGAATTTGTAGTACTTCTTCCTCATACTTACAAGGATCAAGCTAAGAAGGTGGCTGAAAGGATACGTGAGGAGATTCGCCGCGAGCTATATCCTATCCATAAGATCACGGTGAGCATAGGGGTGGCTGACTCAAGGACAAGTGAGGATGTGATTAAGGCAGCTGACAGGGCAATGTATGAGGCAAAAAGAGAAGGTAAGGATAGGGTAAAGGTGGCTGGAGAATCTGAATAGAAGGGAGGTTCTTTATGGGTAAGGTGGTAGTCGTCATGGGTTCAAGAAAGGACGTGGAGCATTGTCGGAGGATATCCTCGGTTTTGGAAAGATTTGGCGTGGAATGTGTCTTAAGAATAGCTTCAGCACATAAAACACCTCTCAAGGTCTTAGATATAATCAAGGAATATGAGATCGAAGAGGTGGTGTTCATCACGGTAGCGGGAAAAAGCAATGCTTTAAGTGGATTTGTAGACGCCAATACCACAAGGCCGGTTATCGCCTGTCCTCCCTATGGTGACAGGTTCACGGAGGCGGACATTTTTTCAGGGCTTAGGATGCCCTCAGGGGTTTGTCCTTTAATGGTCCTGGAACCTGAGCAGGCGGCCTTGGCGGCCTTGAAAATTCTCGGCTTGAGCAGCGAAAGGCTGAGGAAGGAAGTGGAAAAATATCAACAAAAAGACAAAAGACAGGTTGAAAGAGATGACAGACAGATAAGGGAAAGGTAAGATGAGCGGCATAAAGGTATAATGGTCTTTGATTATTAAAAGGATTTTACTTTAACTATTTGTTTTAAAGCATAAATAGATAAAAGAGCTTCCTCGAAGGAGGAAGTTTCCTCTGTACTGCTTGTAGCCAAAAGGTCCAGAAAGCAGAGGTTGACGCCCAATTTCTTGTGAAGGGAAAGAATCTTCTCCTTTAATATCGTGTAACTTTGCTTTGATTCTTGAAGGGTGGTTTCGTCAAAATATTGTCCATCTTTTCTCCACCAGATAAAGGCGAGCTTCATGGAAAGAGAGCTTATCTTCCTTATACAAAAAGCCCACCTTTGGTTAAGATAATCCTCTTCAATTTTTTCAACCAGCTCATTTAGCTTTCTATAATACCCTTCTATTCTTATTCTTTTTTCCTCTCGTCTTATCGCTCCGGAAACTTCTTTCAATATGTGAGTTGTTCTCTGACCAAAAATTGTTAGTTCCTCATGTAAGAGTTTGTAAAATTCTCCTTCCCTTCCCAAAAAATCACCTATGCTTATGGCAAGCTGTCTTTTAAGCAGAGGAGAGTCTATCTTTTTAAAGAAGGGCAAAATCATCCAGAGGGCTTTTGCTTCTCCTGTCTTGATGAGGGAATCCACGACAGAAGCAAATACCAGGGGGTCTTTTTCTTCCCTTAATAGTGAAGACATCAGCGACTGAAATGTCGTTTTATCCTCCAGCTTGCTTAAGGCTCTAATTACTTCTTCTCTCGTCCATCTATCCGGATCTCTCAGGTGTTTGATTAGATAAGCAGCGCTTCTTTTATCCTTAATCCTTCCCAGAGCTTCCGCCACATAAGGCTGAATACCTGCCTCCGGTGACTCCAGTTTTTCGATTAGAGGCTTTACCGCCTCCCTGCTTCCTATTCTTCCCAGAGCGATAGCTGCCTCCCTTCTTACCTTGAGGCTCGGATCGTCTAAGGCCGAGATCAATTCACCGACGGCGAGGATATTTTTACCCTTACCTAAGGATCTTATTGCCTTTACCTTATTTTCCTCTCTTTTGCTTCGAAGAAGAATTAGGTTAGGGATTAATCTGAAAGGGTTTCCGGCGGTGATTTGTTTTATAATCAAGCCAACAGGTTTTGCTTGTCTTTCCTCTATTCTCCTTAAAAGGGGTAGGCAGCTCAAGCGCATAAACATGGAAAGAAGGAAAAGTAAATGAAGGTTTAGGAAGGTATTTCCCATAAAGGAGAGCCTGAGACCTTGAGTGAGTTGAACTATCTCTCCAGCAAGAAGAGGAGCGATGGAAGCTGCCAGACCCACCAGAGAGTTGAACACGCTGATAAAGATGGACTTGTTTTCCTTAGGAGAAAGAATTAGTAAGAGATTGGTGGAAGCAATACCTATCCCGCTGGATAATGCTCCTAAGATGGAAAACATGATCGGCAGTAAGATGAGATAATTTTGAGGAGTTACAAATAGGTACACCAGAGGATGTATACCTGTTCCCAAAAGGCAGACTAACATGACGGGCTTGTGGCCAAATCTGTCCTCCAGATATCCCCAGAATTGGGAAAAGAGGATGTTCATTCCTAAATGAAGGCTGTTCAGAAAATATATGTTAAGGTAATTCATTCTCAGGACTTTGAGAAAATATACGTTTACAAAAGGAGCCATGATGTAGACAGCAAAATTCCAGATGGTGAGAAATAGCGCGTATCTTCTAAAGTTTGGATGCTGAAAAGGTTTTTTTAACAAAGAAAGTAGCCTTACCTTCCGGGGATGGTAACTCATTCCTGGATCGGGAATGCTGCGGTGGATTAATATATCTATCTCTCCGCAGATGATGCCGATTCCAAAGAGGATGGCAAAGCCCATAAATCCACCAGTGGCATCAGTTTTAGGAAATAAATCCAGGAATCGTGCTAAAAGTAATGAGGAAATCAGGGCCACGCTATTTACAAAGATATTTCTCTTTGCCCAGAAACTTCCTCCTTTCTCGGAGGGAATGATATCTGCCCACCAGGAATACCATAAAGGTACACCGATCGAGCCCAACAGGCTGGAAAGAAGAACTACTATCAGGAGAGTTTTTATACAAATCCCGGGATTAGAGCGGGCAAAAAGAAAAGGGAAAAAGACCACCGGAATCCACAAAGCCCTTTGTAAGATGGCAGCCCAAAACCATATTTTCTTTCTTTCCCCTGTCCTTTCTCCTATATAAGAGGCAAGGACTTGCACCGGATAGACCATAAGGGGAAGACTTCCGAGCAGACCTATCTGAAGGGGACTGACTCCTAACTGGAGAGCAAAACCAGTTAAAAAAGCTCCTCCCATACAAACAAAAAAAACAAACCCAACCGAGCCGGAGAGGATGTTTTTTTTGAGAGCTCTGGATAATTCTAAGCCGGATAGGGATTTGGACATAAGCTTTTTCTTTTGTGCTTTTATAAAATTGAGCTACATTTTACTTATTGTTTTCTGTAAGTCAAGAAGGCAAATTATCCAGGTTAAAACCTTCAGTCCAGGCTCCCAAATTGTTCAGGCTTTCCGCCTTTTTCTTACCAAGAAAGTTACTTTTTGGTGGAAGACATGCTCATATCTTTAATAGTTCTCGCTCAACAGCTCAAAATATGCTTTCGGATGCGCACAAGCCGGACATCTCTCAGGTGCCTCGAGGCCTTCGTGGACATATCCACAGTTCCTACATTTCCATCTTACGAGTTTTTCTCGTTTGAAAACTCTGTCCTTCTCAATGTTCTCAAGTAAGGCTAGAAATCTTTTCTCGTGTTGCTTTTCCGCAACCGCTATTGCCCTGAATGCTGCTGCTATATCTGAAAAACCTTCCTCTTCAGCTGTGCGTGCAAACTCAGGATACATCTTTGTATGCTCATAATTTTCTCCAGCAGCAGATGCTTTGAGATTTTTCTTCGTATCTGCGATCACACCTGCAGGATAAGAAGCCGTGATCTTTACCTCACCCCCTTCCAAGAACTTGAAGAGTCTTTTGGCGTGTTCTTTTTCATTGTCGGCGGTCTCGATGAAGATAGCAGATATCTGCTCATAACCTTCTTTCTTTGCCTGTGACGCAAAGTAGGTATAGCGGTTCCTTGCCTGCGACTCTCCTGCGAAAGCTACAAGGAGGTTCTTCTCGGTGTTCGTTCCTTTAATACTTTTCATTTTTTTCACCTCCTTCTTTGGTCTATGTCCGGTCACTTCAATCTTATAATACCTTTTCATCTCATAACTACTTCTAAGATGTAATTACATTTCTGTGAAGTATATCATTTAGTCTTCTCTTGGGTACATGAAGCACGCCAGAGCTGTCCTTCCAGTATTTGACGGATCCTTTAAATGGTTCCTCTACCGGGCTTTCGTTGGGATATCCTAAG
This sequence comes from Candidatus Aerophobota bacterium, assembly GCA_003648815.1. Classification (GTDB taxonomy): domain Bacteria; phylum Aerophobota; class Aerophobia; order Aerophobales; family B47-G16; genus B47-G16. The sequence continues at coordinate 21,380 of QMPZ01000005.1, forward strand.
GCAATCACCAGATCAATTATGTATTTTTCAGGGATGCTCAAGTTTTGTCTTAATAGTCCTCTGTCCACTGCCCCAAAACAGCAAGAGCCAATGCCTTCTTCAAGAGCTGTCAAGATTATGTTTTCCGCAGCAAAGCCAACATCATGCTCAAATCCCTTATCCTTTACTTCCTTGTTAACTAATATGATTATATAAGCTTTTGGCCACTCAGACCTTGAAGGTCTTCCATCACTGATATATCCTGCCCAGTGCAAGGTGCTAAAGACCTTATCTAAGAGCTCTTCCTTGTCTACGATGAGGTACTCACATGGCTGCATGTTCGCTGCAGAGGGAGCAAGTCTTGCTGCATTCACGCACCTCTCTAATATCTCATAAGGAACCTTTTTTTGTTTAAAACGCCTGATCGTCCTTCTTTTTAATATCGTCTCATAAACTTTCATCCTTTACCCTCCTTTAAAATTTTGCTTTTCAGCGCTATGAACGATTATTTCATAACTTAGCCAGTTCGTCAAGAGTTGAAATATCTGGATTTCTTTGATATTATAGATAAAATTTAGAGCAGGAGGTAAGTTCATGAAGACAAGACAGTTGAGCAGTTACTTGGATGAGCTGTTGAACATTGAAAAGGTCAAGGACAAAAGCCTTAATGGCTTGGTGGTGGACAGAGAAGGGGAGGTAAATAAGGTAGGCCTGGCCGTGGATGCCTGCCTGGACGCATTTAAAAAAGCAAACGATGTAGGTGTGGACTTTTTATTTGTCCATCATGGGATATGGTGGGGAGAACCTGTTCCCTTACGTGGATGTATCCTCAACAAGATCAAGTTTCTCCTTGAGAAAAACATAGCCCTTTACGTAGCTCATCTTCCCTTGGATGTTCATCCTGAATTTGGCAACAACGTCCAGTTAGCTAAATTACTTGGCTGGTCAATAAGGGGGGACTTTGGTAGATATGGCGAGATGTTCCTGGGGAAAGAAGTTATCTTTGAGCCTCCCCTTAAATTAGAAAGAATTACAAAGGATTTAAGGGAGAAGTTGGGACTGGACCCCATCGTCTGGAAGTTCGGTTCTGAAGAGGTCAGACGATTAGGTTATGTTTGCGGTGGAGGGATTGAACTTCTACCTCAAGCTATTGAGGAAAACTTAGATGCTTATCTAACCGGTGAGCCAAAACATAGCTACTACTGGATGGCCAGGGAGGAGAAAATCAACGTAATATTTGTCGGGCATTATATCAGTGAAACTTTTGGGGTCAAAGCAATAGGAAAGCATCTGAAGGATAAATTTGGGTTAAAGACAGAGTTTTTCCATCTTCCCACCGGATATTGACTGAGGTGGGGAGGTAAAATGATGTATAACGGGGCGTCTTATTCATCTTCCGAACGATTAGAAGTAAAGATAAATTGATTCTCCTTAAAATCAACTATTACTCTGTCGCCGCTCCTAACCTCTCCCCTTAACATCCTCTTAGCGAGCGGGGTCTCCAGTTGCCGCTGAATTACCCTTTTCAAGGGACGGGCTCCGTATGAAGGATTATAACCCATCCGGGCCAGTTCTTTTTTAGCTGAGCTCGTTAGCTCCAGGCTAATATATCGATCAGCTAATCTTTTCTGAAGATATTTTAACTGAATGTCCACTATTTTAGTTATATGCTCCAAGCTCAGGGGACGGAACACCACAATCTCGTCGATTCGGTTTAAAAACTCTGGCTGAAAGTGCTCTCTTAATTCTTTTAAAATGCGCTCCTTCATCTTTTCATAATCTTTATCGCTCTCATAGCCTAAGATGCTCTCCCCAGCGATATTGGAGGTCATTATTATGATGGTGTTCTTAAAGTCCACAGTCTTTCCCTGCGAGTCGGTTAACCGTCCTTCATCCAAGATCTGTAGGAGAATGTTGAAGACATCGTGATGAGCCTTTTCGATTTCATCAAAGAGGATGACACTAAAGGGCTTTCTTCGTACAGCTCCGGTCAGCTGTCCTCCTTCCTCGTACCCAACATATCCAGGAGGAGCTCCAATCAGCCGAGCTACCGCGTGTTTTTCCATGTATTCCGACATATCGATGCGTACTAAGGCTTTCTCATCATCAAAAAGAGACTCGGCTAAGGCTCTGGCCAGCTCAGTCTTTCCCACACCAGTTGGACCTAAAAAGATGAAGCTACCTATAGGACGATTGGGGTCTTTTATTCCCGAACGAGCACGCATTATCGCGTCGGCAACCGCTCTTACCGCCTCATCTTGATCTACCACCCTTTGATGAAGATGTCTTTCAAGATTTAAGAGTTTCTTTCGCTCTCCCTCTAATAGCTTGTTGACCGGTATGCCTGTCCAGCGACTCACTACCTCGGCAATGTCCTCTTCATCGATCTCCTCTTTTAGGAGCCTTTTCTTTTTCCACTCCTTCAGCTTTTCCTCTTCTTTCCTCAATCGGTCCTCTACTTCTCGGAGCTTGCCATATTTTAACTCCGCTAACTTGTTTAAATCGTAATTTCTCTCAGCCTTCTCTATCTGAAGCTTGATGTCCTCAATTTCCTTCCTCAAAGCTCTTAACGTAGAAATGATTCTTTTCTCCTTTTCCCATTGATCCTTTAGAGAATCTGCCTTTAACTTCAGCCTTGAAAGCTCCCCTTCTATTTTCTTCAGACGGTCCCTTGAGGCAACGTCCTTTTCCTTCTTCAAAGCTTCTCGTTCGATTTCCAGTTGCATTACCTTACGCATTACCTCATCTAATTCGGAGGGCATGCTATCGATCTCCATTCGAAGCTTAGCCGCTGCCTCATCCACCAGGTCAATGGCCTTATCCGGAAGGAATCTGTCAGAGATATAGCGATTGCTGAGTGTTGCCGCTGCCACCAGCGCAGAATCCTTTATCTTCACTCCATGATGGGTTTGATATTTTTCCTTAAGTCCTCTCAAAATGGAGATGGTGTCCTCCACCGAGGGCTGGTCTACGAGAAGTGGCTGGAAACGACGCTCTAAAGCTGCATCTTTTTCAATGTACTTGCGATATTCATCAACAGTGGTTGCGGCAATACAATGCAGCTCACCTCTTGCCAGCATGGGTTTTAACAAATTTCCCGCATCCATTGCCCCTTCACTTGCTCCAGCTCCCACCACTGTGTGAAATTCATCTATGAAGAGGATAACCTTTCCATTAGACTCCTGTATTTCCTTTAAAACTGCCTTCAGACGCTCCTCGAATTCACCGCGATATTTGGCCCCGGCCAGCAAGGCTCCCATATCCAAAACCACTATTCGCCTGTCCTTTAATCCTTCCGGGACGTCGCCGCGAACTATACGCTGGGCAAGTCCCTCTACGATGGCAGTTTTACCTACTCCAGCATCGCCTAAAAGCAAGGGATTGTTTTTTCTCCGTCGTGATAGTATCTGAATCACTCTCCGTATCTCGTTGTCCCTTCCTATGACGGGGTCCAATTTTCCCTGTTGAGCGAGTTTTGTCAGATCCCTCCCATAGCGTTCCAGAGCCTGATAAGTGGTCTCGGGATTTCTACTGCTCACCCTCTGATGACCCCGGACATCTGCCAAAGCTTGCATAAGAACATCTTCTGTAAGGCCTGCCTGGGATAAGATTTTGCCCGCAGGTGTATTTTTCTCTTCTACCATGGCCATTAAGAGATGCTCTACACTGACAAATTCATCCTTCAAGTATTTGGCTTTATTCTCTGCCAGTTCCAGTAAGCGAGTTAACCCGGAGCTGATATATACTTGACCGGAACCATCTCCGTAAACCTTAGTGAAGGAGGAGAGGACTTTTTTTACCTCGTCTTGAATTCTTTCCGGAGGAATGTTTATTCTCTCCAGAATTTTTGAAAACAGCCCCTCCCTATCTTCTGTCAAAGCCAGAAGCAGATGTTCGACCTCTACCTGCTGGTGATGATATTGCGAAGCTATATAATATGCTCTCTGCAGAGCAAGTTGAGCCTTTTCCGTAAAACGATTGAGATCCATATCCTTAACTGTTCTCCACTTATCTATTCGATCTCAAGCTCTTTCCCCTTCTTTGTCTCCTCAACCTTAGGCAAGATGATCTCCAGTACCCCATCCTCATATTTAGCTTTGGCCTTATCGGAGTGTACCTTTACCGGAAGAGGAACTCTCCTTTGCCAGGCACTGTAACTTCTTTCAGCGTAATAATAATTCTCCTTTTCTGCCTCCCTTTTCCTTTCAACTTTTCCTGAAATACTTACCTCATCCTCAGTAACCGAAACCTTGAGGTTTTCCTTTTTCACACCCGGCACCTCCGACCTTAAAACGAGCGAATCACCCCTGTCTATCAGATCTACTGGCGGAGTTCCTACCAGTTCTCTTCTTCCCATAGGTAGGCCAGCTCTCTCTGGAGAAGGGAGTTTTCCTTCCGCTCTCTCCTTAATTCCCCATAGCTCATCAAACCATCTTCTCATCTCCCTTTCCATCCGTGAAAATTCTCTCCAGGGATCCCACATAGCCATCTTTTTTCACCTCCTGAAAAGTTTTAGTTTTCTCACTTAAACTGTACTTATCCACTCCTTCAGAAAAGGAGGCAACACAAAAGCACTTCTGTGAACCTCAGGGGTATAATATCTCGTGCTGACATCGCATTCTCTGATGGGAGAGGATACATCGTATCTCTTTGAGCCAATTGTATATGTCCACATCCCGCTCGGATAGGTGGGCATGACTCCCCAGTAAACCCATACCCTATCAAAGACAGCCTTTATGCCATTGTAGGCACTCTTTAGTACATCAAGTTTACAAAAAGGGGATTCTGTCTGTGCAACGAAAATACCGTCATCTTTTAAAGCATAAAACACATTCCGATAAAATGGTTTTTCAAACAGAACCTTCGCTATCTCAACAGGGTCTGTGGAATCAACTATAATGACGTCGTATCTTTTCTTTTTACCTTTTACGTAAGCCATCCCATCTTCTATCTTGATAGATACCCTCTTATCCTTCAACCCACTGCTTACAGATGGAAAATATCTCTTCGACACATTGATTACCTCCTCATCTATCTCGACCATCTCGACGCTCTTAACTTCTCTGTGCTTAACTACCTCCCTGACAGCGCCACCGTCTCCTCCGCCAATAATTAGAACGGATTCAGGTAAGGGATGGGCATAAAGAGGCACATGCGTAATCATCTCATGATAAGTAAATTCATCCTTTTCCGTAAGCTGTATAGCCCCGTCCAACGCCAGCAGCCTTCCGTACTCGTAAGTATCTACCACCAAGATCTCCTGATAGGCACTTTTCCTATGATACAGAAGCTGTTTAACTCTAAAGCTCAACCTCAGGTCAGATGTCTGGTTTTCTGTAAACCAGAGTTCCATAGCCAGCAGTCTTCCCCTCCTTTTCTTTAATGTCCACCGAGCTCGATACAGAAGCAACAGTAGGATTACTTTTTCTTGGCTTTGTCGATACTGACAAAGGTCGTCAAGGATATATTATATCTTTAGAAGTTGATCCTGTCAATCAAAGCTCCCTTAAAGTGCGTTTCCTTGACAATTTCCTTCACTTATGATAAGTTACCTGCGAACAAAAGTTTAAAAGATGAGAAAGAAGCTTTTCTGAGTTAACAAAACTTCATAAATGGAGTAAAGATTATGACTGATAAAGGTGATCGAATAAAAACTGCTCTTGAGATAGCCATGGAAAGAGCTCAGAAGATAAAGGTCTCAAGGGAAGAGCTTGACAGGCAAAGATATATTGATGAGGGAAGAAAGCTTGCCGGCAGATACCTTACCCACGAGGACTTTGACCTGGAAAATGCCTTAGGTTTTTATAAAGGAAAGATAAGGGGTTGGGTGGAGGAGGGTGTACGATCAGTCTTTCATATGAAGCTGACTTTGCCAAAAAATGAGCAGATTAAAGTGGAAAATGAGAGGGTCTTAAAGGGAATGCTTCTCCTTGAGAAGGATAAAAGGAAAGTGGATAGAATAAGAATGCTTTTTAATTCTTACGAGAAGAACTATGAGGCGGCCTATGAAAGGCTGAAGATGGAGTTTGAGTCTCGTCTTGGGGAAACAAAAAGGACGCTGGAGAATTTAGGTTTCACAGTTGAGGTAGAAAATCAACCTCAGTTTAAGGAGAAATGGGCTCAGGTTGTCGGTGAGCTGGATTTGAAATATGAGGAAGTTTTAAAGCAGTATCTAAGCGATAGATAAATTAGAGCTTTAATGGATAAAGAGGGGATGAGCAGTAATGGATGAGGAAAAGATCAAGTATGTATTGAAAAATACACAGGTGTTAAGGCTTCCAAAAAGAAAGATAGCTACGTTTGGCACCACTGATGTGGACTATTACCTGCTCACTGAACTGGTGGAAAACGTGGTGGAGATAAGACGGGGAAGGGTGGTGGCAGAAAGACCGAGGATTATTTCACCATCTAATTATGGTAATCTGGAGGGATTTGGAAAGTATCAGGACTCGAAGACGTTTTTGGCATTCTTCCGCAAATACATGCGCGGGCTTTATTATAGCTTTAGGTTTAAAAATGAGACGGAGGAGATCGATACGGTGTACAGTTCTCTCAAGAAGGTGATGAACAGAGTTTTTGAGATAGTAGATGAAGAGGATAAGCCCACAGGTGTTATCAAAGGTGTGGATACGGATACCTGGGCCATTTCCCTGATGAAGTTTCTCAAACAAACGGTGGAAAGCTCCCTCGATACCAACATAGCCGAGCTGGAAGAAAGAGGATTGTTCGAAAAAGCCGGCTATGAAAGGGTACCATTTAAAAGATATGAGGAGGTTCCTCTGGAGCTGAGACGGGAGGTGGATGAGCTGTTCAAACAGGTGGAGCGAGGCGATTTGAAAACTAAGGAATTGGAGAAGAAGCTGATCAAGCTCGGTGTATATCACATTTATATCGATAAGCTTCTTGAGCTTATGAAAAGACAAAATACCTGAAAGAATCTTTTTTTGAATTTATTGGTAGTATTCAACTCTCTTTACCTTCTCCAGGTATCTTTTTGCCATAAAGGCAGCCTCTGCTCCCTCTCCACAGGCAACTATTACCTGCTTTAAGAGATTTTTTCTCACATCACCACAAGCAAATATACCCTCTATGTTTGTTTGAAGGTTTTCGTCGGTTTTTATAAACCCTTTCTCATCCAGATCCAGCAGACCTTGCAGAAACTCCGTATTTGGCTTGAGACCGACGAAGATGAAAACCCCTTCGCAAGGAAGGTCTTTTGTTCTTCCTGTCTTTAAGTTCCTGAGTTTCACCCCCTTAACCTTTTTTTCTCCATAAATCTGACTGATCACCGAATTCCAGACCACCTCTATCTTAGAGTTTTTCAAAACTCTTTCCTGAAGGATCTTTTCTGCCCTAAGCATTCCCCGACGATGTACCAGATAGACTTTCTTCGCAAACTTGGTCAAATAAAGAGCTTCTTCCACTGCGCTGTTTCCTCCTCCTACCATTACCACATCCTGATCCTTAAAAAATGGAGCATCGCAGGTAGCGCAATAAGATACTCCACGTCCGGTAAATTCCTCCTCTCCCTCAACTCCCAATTTACTCGTCACACATCCCGTGGCAATTATCACGGACAGTGTCCTGTATCTTTCACCAGATGAGGTGTAGATGATCTTTTCTTCATTTTTTACTTTGATCTTAGTTGCCTCTTCCAGGACCATCTTCATCCCTAAGTTTTCTGCCTGTCTTTGCATCTGCTCCATTAGCCTCTGGGTAGGTATGGCTCGAGGAAATCCTGGGTAGTTTTCAATCTTTTCCGAGAGAAGAATTTGTCCCCCAGGAGAAAGCCTTTCCAGGACCAGCGTATTTAAGCCCGCCCTTTGGGCATAAATGCTTGCTGTCAAGCCGGCCGGTCCCGCTCCGATTATCAGAAGGTCGTAAAGTTCACTCATCTCCTTCTCTCCTAACTTGTAGTCGGATCTCATAAGGCAATTTTGAAGCTAATTTTATTCCTTAACCAGGGTTTGTCAAGGAAACGACACTTGAGGGGGGCGATTTTAATCACCCCCTACTACTCTTTACTCTTCACACTTCACTCTTCACTAATCAAAGCCACCGAATAAATTGTCCGATTACAGCAAAAATGATGAATTTGACATTTGGATGAGGAGTTATAATAATAAGGTAATCTTTGATCTATACCACTACTTCAAAAATTGGAGGTCTGTTATGGTATACATAGGAGCTGATTACTATCCAGAGCACTGGGAAAGACAGCGCTGGTCAGTCGATGCTGAGCTCATGCAGAGGGCAGGAATTGATGTCGTGAGGCTGGCCGAGTTTGCCTGGAGCAAGTTAGAGCCGGAGGA
>QMPZ01000006.1 GCA_003648815.1 Candidatus Aerophobota bacterium
AAGAGAAAGACCTTTATATCATTTATTCATCGAATAACATCGTAGGTTATGCATTTTTGGCAAAGGGAAAGGGATACGGGGGAAACATAGACATCCTGGTGGGGCTTGAGGACGAGAAAACTATCAAGGGGGTAAGAATCGTCAAGCACTCGGAAACCCCGGGGCTTGGCTCGAGGATAACAGAGGCTTCCTTCCTTGGACAGTTTAAAGATATCAATATAAAAGATGCTCTTTTGAAGGGAAAAGGAGGAAAGATAGAGGCGATTACTGGCTCTACGATTAGCTCCAGGGCGGTGACAGAGGCAGTATATAAGGAGGCAACGAAGAGGATCAAGCTTCTTAATCGAGTGAAGGGTGAAGAGTGAAGTGTAAAGAGTGAAGGGTGAAGGGTGAAACACTACTTTGCTTTAGAAGGGGAGCAGCGAAGCATGTCTTTCTCAAGTATCCCAAAGAAGATGCATTAAAACCACAGGGGGCAAAGATATGAGCCTGTTTAAAGAGTTTAAAAAGGGCATAATTGATCTGAATCCCACCTTTGTGCTTGTGCTTGGATTATGTCCCACGTTGGCGGTGAGTACATCAATAGATAACGCCATAGGAATGGGAATCTCGGCGACATTTGTCCTCGTGTGCTCAAACGCCATAATTTCCGCCATAAGGAAGTTCGTCCCAAGAATGGTAAGAATCCCTACGTTTATCGTGATCATCGCCACCTTCGTGACCATAGTTCAAATTACCCTTCAGGCTTATCTACCACCTCTGTATGAGGCGCTGGGCATATATGTACCCTTGATTGTGGTAAACTGTATTATACTTGGAAGAGCGGAGGCCTTTGCCTCAAAAAATCCAGTTCTTAACTCAATTGTAGATGGAATTGGCATAGGCACAGGTTTTACCTTCGCCCTGATCCTGATCTCGTTCCTAAGAGAGGTCCTTGGCACAGGACGCCTGGTCATCTTCGGGCATAAAATATTTGAACTGCCTGTCCTGAGCAAACATCCACTGTTGATATTTATCCTGCCCCCGGGAGCTTTTTTAGTCATTGCCCTGATCTTAGGGCTGTTCAGACATACAGGGATGATGAGGAGTGAGTAGCAAACGCACCAAAAATAATACAGTGAGGTGAATGAGGTGAACGGATTAGTTTCTATATTCATCACCATGGCTCTGATAAATAACTTCATCCTCTCGAAATTTCTTGGGTTATGTCCATTCTTCGGAGTCTCAAAGCGATTAGGAAATGCGGTCAGCATGGGCATTGCGGTTATCATCGTTATGTTCTTCGCCTCCATTGCCACATGGGCTCTGTATAGTTATATCCTCGTGCCGTTTCACATAGAGTATATGCAAATCGTCCTTTACATCCTCGTCATTGCCTCTCTTGTTCAAATTATAGAGATGGCTATAAGGAGAACGAACATCGCTCTTTATAATGCCTTAGGAATATACCTTCCGCTGATCACCACAAACTGTGCCGTCCTGGGTATTGCGCTTATCAACACTCAGGAAAATTATTCCTTGATTGAAACTATGATAAGCTCGCTGGGGGCAGGAGCTGGGTTTACCCTCGCCCTAATCATCATGTCCGGCATAAGGGAAAAGCTGGAGTTATGCAAAGCTCCGAGGTCGCTAAGAGGACTTCCCATAGCGTTCGTAACAGCTGCGCTTTTGGGTCTGGCATTTTTCGCCTTTGGAGGTATGGGATGATAATTCTCGTCATCCTCGTCATAACATCTGTCGGAGTTTTCTGCGGACTCTTGATAAGTATTGCTAACCTCTTGCTACCCAAGGAACCCGAGCTTTTACGTATGGCAGAAGAGATAGCAGATATCCTGCCTGGAATGAACTGCGGGGCTTGCGGAAGTCCCGGTTGTTTCGCCTATGCGCAAAAGCTAGCTAAAGACCCCTCTTACATAAACAAGCATCCCTGCATGACCCTCATGCATGATGAGGAAAAGCTAAAGAAAATAGAAGAAAAGCTTGGGATATCCGTGGAAAGGGTTGAGCTAAAGGCTTTCGTCCGCTGCAGTGGAAGCTCCAAGGATCTATTTGAATATAGCGGCATTTCCTCCTGTAAGGCTGCTTCGCTGATCTCCATGGGACAAAAGATCTGTCCATACAGCTGCTTAGGATTGGGAGATTGCGTTGAGGTCTGTCCATATGAGGCGATAAAAATAGATGAGGAAAGGAAAATTGCCGTGGTCGACAGGGAAAGGTGTATTGGATGTGGACTTTGTGCAAGTGAGTGTCCTAAGGGGCTAATAGAGATAGTTCCGGCAAAGGCCTTTGTCTCATTAGCCTGTAGCTACGAGGCGAGAAGGAACATTGCCGGAAGACAGAGGTGTGATAATGGGTGCATTCATTGCCGAAGATGTTATAGGGTTTGCCCTTCCAATGCCATAAGTTGGGATGAGAAAAAAGATCTTCCGATAATTGACCACACCAAGTGCACGGGCTGTTATAAGTGCGTGGAGGTATGCCCATCGCATTGTATCGTCAAGCTTTAGCTTAACTTTTTCGGCAAAGACCGGTAAAAAACAAGGAGAGGTAAACAAATGAGAAGAGGAATGGTGAATTTAGCAATATCCATTCTTGTCATTGTCCTTGTCCTGATTTATTTTTATCAGACAAGGCCAAGGAGATTTGAGGAAACGCGCTCTTTGATGAATACCTATATCACTATAGTAGCCTATGGGGGGGAAAATACTCCCAAAGCAATAGATGAAGCATTTCGGCGTATGAAGGATATAGAGAGTACGTGCTCGATTTATGATCCCCAAAGCGAGGCGTACCTTCTCAACAGAGATGGCTATATCGAGCAGCCCTCAAAGGACCTTTTTTACCTGATGAAAGAATCCCTTTATTATTTTAAGCTCACAGGCGGCAGTTTTGATATCACCGTCCAGCCCTTTTTAGAGCTCTGGAAGGAAGGACTGTGGAAGGAGGATGAAGCCACTCAGAAGAAGAAGATAAGCAAGACATTTGAGATTGTGGGCTCTGATAAAATAGTCGTTGAAGAGAAGAAAATATATTTTAAGAAAAAGGGAATGAAGGTAACCCTTGGGGGCATTGCCAAAGGTTATGCGGTTGATGAGGCTCTCAGGGTTCTCAAGAACATGGGTATAAAAGATGCCCTTATCAACGCAGGGGGTGATATAGGTGTAATTGGCTCGGGCGAGGGGGAAGGATGGGGCGTTGCGCTTGCAAACCCGGATGATAGGACTCAATGCATCACCAGCTTCCTCATCTCCGACAGGGCAGTCGCCACCTCCGGCAATTACGAGAGGTATTTCGACCCCACCAAAAAGGTCCACCACATAATTAATCCGAAAACCGGATACTCCGCTAATGAGTGCATCAGCGTCACCGTGATCGCGAAAAGTTGCATGGAGGCTGATGCCCTGGCAACGGGTGTGTTTGTCCTGGGTCCGAAAAAGGGGATGGAATTGATAGAATCTCTTCCCGAGGTGGAAGGGTTGATCATCGACTCGAAGAAAAACATCTACCGCTCCTCGGGACTGGCAAAGTACGAGATCTCAGAATAAGGTCCTTTTCGAGGTGATTTTGTCTCCTCAAATTCTCAATCCTTCCCGAGATTCTCTCTTTCCCCGAGTAATATCCCAATGAATATTCTCACTATCTTTGGATCAAACTGGCTGCCGGCACCTCTTTCAAGCTCGGCTATTGCTTTTTCTTTAGAAAAGGCCTTACGATAGGGTCGATCCGAAGTCATAGCCTGGTAAGCATCTGCTACGCTAATAATCCTTGAACCCAAGGGAATTTCCTCCCCTGTCAACCCATCGGGATAGCCCTCTCCGTTATACCATTCATGGTGATGTCTTATTATCTTGCTCACCTCTTTCAATGATTCAATGTTAGAAAGAATGCCCGCTCCCAACGCAGCATGTTTCTTTATCTCAGCGTACTCCTCCTCAGTTAAAGGAGCTGGCTTATTTAATATTCCATCGGGGATGCTGATCTTTCCAATGTCATGGAGTCTTGCAGCAAGCTTAATTTTCTCTTGTTCCTCCCTGCTTAAGCCTAATTTTCGGGCAACAATTTCGGACCACATACTCACCTTTTCTGAATGACCTGCAGTGTAGGAGTCCCTCATCTCAATTAACTTAGCTAAAACGGTAAGAGCTTCCACAAATTCTCTCTTAAATTGCTGGTTCATCTTCTCCTCTCAGGTGGCTTATTTGATATCTTTTCCCTCCCTTCTGATACATCACCTCCTTTCTGGTTTTAACTTCAACAAAAAACCAGACACCCTGCCTTTGTCTTGGGCAGAATGCCTGGTGCTGTAAAATCTAAAAATGCCAGGAAAAGTCTCTCTCTCACTACTTTTCCGGAAACGTTGCTTAAGGCTGACATCTCTTAGGCCCTCTTCATCTGAATAAAAGTTTCAATAAAAAAGCCCATTCTTTCATTCGGAAGAATGGGCTGAATGCTTCTTACCGATATAGCTTCGGCAGCCCAGCCGCCCTTTCGGGCCTGTGGCTTTGCGCCCCATTCTTTCGAATGGTTTGCCTTTGTCGGCTATTTATGTCCTTTCCGGTTTTTATTCATAAATAATAAAAAGTTTTCACACCGTCAAGGTGGCTCTACTCACCAAGATTTTGTTGGCCTTCATTACGTTTAAAAGAGTAAATGGTCCCGTCCTCAAGAAAAGCAAGATATTCCCTCGCTTTCTTCTTAAATTGAGAGAGATATTTAGGATTAACAGAAGATGCAGAGGGCATCCTCATCTTTAAAAAGTTTATTCGCCTGCCTTTTTTGCTTATGGCAAAATACAGGTGAGGACCAGTGGACAGACCGCTGGAACCTACATAACCTATTACTTGTCCCTGACGAACTCGTATGCCTTTCCTCATTCCCTTTGCATATCGAGAAAGATGAGCATAAACACTCTCATACCCGTTAAGATGCTTAATCTTTATATACCTGCCGCAGTCATAGGAGTAACTGACAGCGACCACCAGCCCATCTGCTATAGCTATCACTGGAGTTCCTGTAGGAGCGGCATAGTCAATCCCTAAGTGAGGACGCCATATCCGCAAAATGGGGTGAAGACGACGGTAAGAGAAAGGAGAACTAATGTACTTGTAATATTTTAAAGGGGCTCGTAAGAATGCCTTTCTTAAAGATTTTCCTTCAGGCGTGTAATAGTCAGCATGCCCGTCAGGGTCCTTAAAGAAAATTGCTGTATGCTCCCCAGTAAGCCTACCCTTATATTGAGCAGCCAATATCCGTACCGGACGAGAAAAGCTGCCTTGTTCCTCCTTTTCTACTATTAGTTTAAAGGTATCGCCTTTTCGTGGTTCAGTATTGAAATCAATTTGCCATGCGAAAATCTTAGCAAGGCTCACAGCCAGTTCAGGCGACTCCTTAGCTTTTAATATAGCATTGTAAAGGGAATCCTCGATCTTCCCTTCCACCCTCACGATCTTTAAAATGGGTTTTTTCTTATACGCCTTTAGCTTTCCTGACTCAGAAGGAAACACAACGTAAGTATCTATAGGGTTAGGATTGTAGATAAACTTGACAAACCTGCCCTGTGCATCATGTATTAAGCGATACTTACTGTTGGCAGGAAGAGAGTTTACATTAACTAATGAACTTAGAGCCTTCCTCAGGTTATAAATTTCCTTTGGAGAGATTCCCTGTCTGTGAAGAGAAGAATAAAGGGAATCCCCTCGTTTAAGAGTTCCTTCTATAACTGTTTGCCCCGTAGAAGCATCATCGGATTCTACCTGATTTTTTGTCTTTTCCTTTGATGGCAGTGGGTCTTCCGGCATATCTTCCTGAGAGGTTTTTACTGAGACTGAACTTTTAATCCTTGAAGTATCCAGGTTTAAACCAACAATTAGAAAACCGAAAATTGCTACCATTAATTCAATGACTAAAATTTTTAGAAAATTCTTTCTCTGTCTCATTTAAAGCATCTCCAATTTTTGGTAGGGTGATGTTATTTGAAAGAGAGCTTCTTAAAGAAGAAAGAAGCAATCCTCTGAGAGGATATTAAAACTTACTGGATTTGTCAAGAAACGAGACTTGAAGTGGAAAATGCTAAGTTTGACTTTCGGGAAAATTTCACTAAACTATATAGAAAAAGAAGGGAGGGATGAGCTATGAACGTCTTTAAAACCGTTATTTTGCTAACCGCTTTGACCTTGTTGCTCATATTTATCGGACAGTTAGTTGCCGGCCCAGCCGGAGCGCTGGTCGCCTTTATCATAGCCTTACTGATGAACTTGGTGAGCTTCTGGTTCAGCGATAAGATAGTCATCGGCATGTATCGGGGAAGGGAAATCCTGCCCTCGGATGAACCACGGATACATCGAATGGTAAGCAACCTCTCCCAAGCGGCTAATATTCCTAAGCCGAGGATATATCTCATCCCCCTTAACATTCCCAACGCCTTTGCTACGGGAAGAGATCCTAAGCATGCTTCCCTGGCACTGACCGAGGGCATCCTTCGCACCTTAAACGAAGAGGAGTTAGAAGGAGTCATATCCCATGAGATTGCCCATATAAAAAATCGGGACATCCTCATAGGAACTATTGCTGCCACGTTGGCTGGGGCCATCATGACCATAGCTTATTGGGCCAGATGGATAGCATTTCTGGGAAGTGGTGATGAAGACAGAGGGGGGATAGGATTAATAGGAATTTTGCTTCTCTCTATCCTCGCTCCCTTAGCTGCCACAATTGTTCAGATGGCTATCTCTCGCACCAGGGAATACCAGGCGGACGAGACCGGGGCACACCTTAGTGGAAAACCCCTTGCCCTGGCCAATGCCCTGGAAAAATTAGAGATGGTAGCTCGAAGAAGTCCTCTCGGAGGAGGCTCTCCTGCCACCTCTCACCTTTTCATAGTCAATCCCTTCCGGGGAGATTTTCTCTTCAGGCTATTTAGCACCCATCCTCCCATCGAGGAAAGAATAAGGAGACTGAGGGCCCTGGCGGGCATAGCTTAAGGAATACAGATGAAGGTATGCAGCGTATCCGAGATGAGAAATCTGGACAGGTGTGCCATAGAGGAATTCAGCATTCCTGAAGAGATTCTAATGGAGAATGCAGGGGAGGCCGTCTACTTCACCATCTTGAGGGAGTTCGGAACAAGAAATAAAAAATTTATCGTCCTCTGTGGCACTGGAAACAATGGAGGAGATGGACTTGTCGTCGCCAGAAAACTTCACTCAAACGGAGCAAAAGTGAAGGTCTTATTTCTTGGTAAGAAGGCAAAGTTGAAGGGAGCGGCCAAGAAGAACCTCAAGATAATATCAAGAATGCTCATAGAAACCTGTGAGGTCAACTCAACCGAGAAGGTAAAATCCGCCCTCTCTTATGCTGATGTTATCGTAGACGCGATATTCGGCACAGGGCTCACAAGAGAGGTTACCGGAATATACAAAGATGCGATTAAGCTCGTAAACGAGAGCAAAAAGATGGTATTCAGCGTAGATATTCCCTCAGGAATAAATGGAGACACCGGACAGGTAATGGGAATAGCCATAAAGGCAGATTGCACGATAACCTTCGGTCTTCCCAAGATAGGAAACGTGCTTTATCCAGGATATGAGCATTGCGGAAAGCTTTACCTCTCGCACATATCTTTCCCCCCCTCCCTCTATAACTCGGATTCCCTGAAAGTGGAGATCAACAGCCTCATAGAACTTCCCGAAAGAAAAAGGGATACCCATAAGGGAAGCTACGGAAAAGCCCTTTTCATCGCTGGCTCCTCAAGTTATCTGGGAGCACCATATTTTTCCGCTTTATCCTTTCTCAAGGCGGGGGGAGGACTTTCCTATCTTGCTGCACCGAGCTCCATCTCACCATTTTTAGCAGGTAAGGCAAGTGAGCTCGTCCTGGCTCCTCAGGAGGAGACAGAGGCAGGGAGCATAGCGCTAAGGAGCGAAAGCAGGCTCCTGGAGCTTTCGGAGAAGGTGGATCTGGTCATCATGGGCCCTGGCCTTTCTTTAAACGAGGAGACGCAGGAGCTGGCAAGAAGGTTGGCGAGGAAGATCAAAAAGCCCCTCATCATAGATGGCGACGGGATTAGCGCCATTTCCCAAGACTTAGAGGTCATTAGAGAAAGAGAGGAGAAGACCATCCTCACTCCTCACCTTGGCGAGATGTCGAGGATTACGAGAACAAAGATAGAGGAAATAAGAAAAAATAAGATAGACATTCTGCAAAAAACTGCACAGGATCTGAGCTCGATCATTGTCCTGAAAGGAGCTCACTCGCTCATAGGCTATCCGGATGCAAGGGTTTACGTTAACATGAGCGGAAATCCTGGTATGGCCACCGCCGGAAGCGGCGATGTCTTAACAGGAACGATCGCCGCTATGTTCGGCCTCGGGTTATCCATTGAGGATGCCGTGAGAATAGGTGTCTTTATGCATGGGTTCTCCGGAGACCTGGCGGCGAAAGATAAAGGTGAGGACGGGATAACAGCCCAGGATATATTGGATTATCTTCCCTTAGCTTTAAGACGCTACAGAGAAGATTTCGAGAATCTCCACAGAAACATCTACGATAACATTTACCTCATATAGAGAAAAAAATGAGGTTGGGACTTTTAATTTTACTTGGTTTTGTATGTTTTGGAGTTGTTGTAGCCTTCTTTTTTTTCTGGGTCAAGTATTGGTCAGATAAGTTCTTGAAAAAGTGGGAGGAAAAACAGAGAGCATTTCCTCCTCCTTACCTTGAAGATGAGGATGATGAAACCGAAGAATAAGTGGAGGTCGTCCAATGCAGGATAAGCTCAGGGGGAATTTGCTGGTTGGCCAGTCGGGTGGACCGAGTGCGGTCATCAACGCAAGCCTTTGTGGAATAATAGAGGAGGCATCAAGATACAGCCAAATTGAGCATATATACGGTATGGGATACGGCATCGAGGGTCTTTTGCACAAAAACTTGATGATAGATCTGACTGGAATAAGCTCTTCGATGATCAAAAGGCTGTACCGGACTCCCTCCTCAATTCTGGGTACCTGTCGGTATAAGCTCAAGGAAGGCGAATATCAAAAGGTGTTCGATATTTTAAAGGCCCATAATATAAGGTATCTCTTCTACATAGGTGGCGGGGATTCTATGAGCACCGCCCATCAAATTGATGAGTTAGCTAAGGAAAATGGCTATCCCCTCAGAGTAATGGGGGTACCCAAGACGATTGACAACGACCTGGCCCTAACTGATCATTGCCCCGGCTATGGCAGCGCGGCGAGATTCAACGCCATCTTGACCATGGAGGTGGGATTGGACAGCAGGGCTATGCAGACCAGCGAGCCGATCAAGATAATAGAGACTATGGGAAGAAACACCGGCTGGGTTACCGCGGCAACTTGTCTCGGAAAGAGAAGAGAGGACGACGCTCCTCATTTAATCTACGTTCCGGAAAGACCCTTTGTTGTGGACAAGTTCCTCTCCGAGGTGGAGGAGGTCTATCGAAGGATTGGATGGGTGGTGGTGGCAGCTTGTGAGGGGCTGAAGGATACCTCCGGCGAGTTAATTGCCGCTGACAAAAGAGAGCTTAACATCGATGCCTTTGGCCATCCGGAATTGGGAGGAGTGGGTGAATATCTTACGGAACTGGTAAAGGACAAGCTTAAGTTAAAGGCTCGGTTTGATAAGCCGGGAACAGCTCAAAGGGCCTCGATGACCTGCGTTTCGCAGGTGGATCTGGAGGAAGCCTATTTGGTCGGCAAGGTAGCCGTCCAACAGGCAGTTAAGGGGGTGAGCGGTTATATGGTAACTTTGGTAAGGGAATCTACCGATGAATACAGGTGCACCACTGGCCTGGCTAAGCTTGAAGAAGTCGCCAGTAAGGAGAAATACCTGCCGGATGAGTTTATAAATGAGGAAGCAAACTTCGTCACCGATAAATACAAGGAATACACACTTCCTCTGATCGGTGGTCCCTTGCCTGATTACCTTTCCTCCTTTGAGGAATTAACCCTACATACCTGAGCCCTTTCCCCTACCTCATATGAAATGAAAATAAAAATATCGAGTTAAAGATGAAGATATGTCTGATTGCAGATCCACACCTTTTCTCCTCCGAGATAGGGGGGAACTGGTCGCAGGAGAGTTTTTCCATTTTCAAAGACGAGGTTCTGCCAAAGGTCAAAAGTGAAAGGCCAGATATTACCGTGCTTCTCGGGGATATATTAGATCCTCATTCCGGAAGAACCGATCCAAGATGGCCAAGGGGAGATGAGGTAAGTTACAGGTTTGTGGAGACGTTTAAAGGCTCGGGTATTAAGAACGTCTATGTTTTAAGGGGAAATCACGACTATAAAGAGGCATTGAGAAATATCTCCGAGATGGGTGGTCCGAACTTTATAGAGGACAGCTGGCTCTATGTTGAGGATACGGGACTTTACTTTTTCTCCTCAAGATATCCCAACCTGCAGAAGGCGATAGAGGACATAGAGGAAATTCCTGAGCCACAGGTCAAGGTCAAGTGCAAGATATTACTTATGCATGAGAACCTGAGCATAAAGGGTGCAGAAAATATACCGGAAGAGGTTATGAGGAAAATTTCTCAGAAATTTGAGGCGGTCTTCAACGGCCACGAGCATATTTATCACAGACCTTACAGTAATGTCTGGTGCCTTCCTTCAATCCTTCCCTGGCGAGTGGGAGCTGAGAACAGCGATGTGGAAATCATCTGGTATGACCATAGCGAAGAGCCCCAGGTAAAGGAGAATGAGGATAAATTCAGCTTCTTTATTTTCGACACGGACAAAGGAGAGCTCAAGTCCGTAGCCGTGGATATAGGAGTGAAGATAATAGTCGCCAGGCTATATTTCCTGGACGCTCCGGCAATCAGGGTCAGGGAAAGGTTGACAAAGCTTTCCGAGCTTCTGCACGGCATGGGAGACCCCAAAAGGACTATAGTGCGGGTTTACCCGGAGGGGACACTGAAGGAAGGGGATGAGCGGATAGACGTGGGCTTTTTGGATATCGAAAGAAGATATTACTCGGACTTTTACGAGGGAACAAGCAAAAATATCCTTCGATTGGAGGGGATAAGAGGGGGTGGAGCATACTTGAGCAAGCAGGATCTAAGATATTTATCAGTTGAGGATGCTTTAAAACGTTTAAGAGCTGAGCTTCCCAAGATAAAGCTCTTCTATGATGAGGTTCATGACCTCATAGAGAGAAAGAGCTTTGACGGGGACGCGCTCATCGACAGAATTAAAAACTCTAAAGCTTTAGAGGAGAAAGATGAGGCTTGAGTGGTTAAGGGTGGAAAACCTTATGGGATGTAGGTACGAGGTGGAGTTCGACCCTAAATATACCGTGATCATCGGCGATAATAGGCAGGGAAAAACTCTTACTGCCAGACTCATAGTCTTAGCCTTATATGGACTGAATCAGCCAAAAGAGCTTGATGAGAGCTGGAGGCTTAAGGCAGAAGAACTCTTGCCTACATCTGATAAGGGACTGGTGGAGTTAATATTTACCAGCAGCGAGGATAAAAGGTATCGCGTGTCTCGCGAATTTTTCCGGGCATTCCCTACCAACAAAGCTAAGGTCAGGCTCTATGAGGAAGTTAAGGGAAAGTGGAGAGAAATATCCAACAAGGACAGAGACGTACAGTATCGACTGATAAACGAGCTTGATGTGCCGCCGGGTCTTTTAAGTGTGGTTATGTCAAACGAGCAAAGCTTAATCGGAGCAATATCTTATGATAAGGACCTGCAAGCGAATGTCTGGGAGGGATGGAAGTTAAGGACCGCCATAATTAGGGATAACATCCGAAGGGCAAGAGATAAATGCGTCAGAGAGGCAAATAACCTAAGGGGAGAAATGGAAAGCCTGGAGGATACTTTACGCTCCATTGTGAAAAACTGGATTGCGAAGAAAATCTTCTCTCCTGATGAGGTAAGCTCCGGCATAGACAAGTCTATGCTCCAACACCGACTCGAGCTTATAAAAAATCAGATAAAAAACCTGGAGGAGGAAATCGATCATTATTCTCTCTTCTTTGAGGAGTTGCTCAGACAAGACAACTTAGAGGATGATAGCGTGGTAAAAAAACTCATAGGGATCTTCGAAAAAGAAGCTCCCTTCTTAGATGAGAAGGAGGAAATCCAGCTGTTAAGGAGAAGATGTGAGGAATATCTGAAGCTTTTATCCCCTATTCTGGCTGGAGGTGGAAAGGAGGGATTTCAGGATAAGATCAGAAAATTGGAGGATGAAAAGGAAAAATTGGAGGCTGCCCGGAGAATAAAGAGGAGAAAGAGAGAGCCGCTAAGGGCGGAGTGTAAGATTTATCCCCCCGAGGAGGGGACAGATTTAATCGTTCAGATTCCGGATAGGATCGCAGCAAGCTTCAAATACAAGGAAATCGCCACCGGTAAAATAGCCGTGCCCTATGATGAGGAAAAAGAGAAAAAGATAACGGCCGAAAAGGAAAAACTTGAAGATTTGATAAGGAGGTTCGAGGAGGGAAGGGATAAGCTTAAGAAGGAAAAGGACGTATTAAGGGGCAGAATAGGCAGAAGAAGAGATAAGTTGATGGAAAGGCTAACCAGATTAAGAGAACAGGGGACAGTTTTAGAGGTAGATAAAGATAGATATTTAGAGATATCTCGTCGAATAAATGAGAATAGAAAAATAGTTAAAAAACTGGAGACGGCTAAGATCTACTTCGGTAAGCTTTACGAGACGTTGAGTGAGGAGGAAAGCTTAAAGAGGATAAGGAAGGATACCGTCTCTTTCATCAATCGAATATATGAAAAAACGTATGGATGGGACATAAACGCACATCTGGTAGGCGAGGAAGATGGGAAGGAAAGAATAGTCATCAAGGATCTGCATGGGAATCTCAGAAGCCATCCCTCTGGCTCTGAGATACACATTATGGGGCTTGCTTGGAGGTGGATGGTAGCAAGAGGATTTGACCTTCCCTTAGTGCTGGACGAGTTGGACTCCCTTCTTGATGAGAAGAACTTCGGGAAGACGAGAAAGCTAATAGAGGAGGAGATGGACAGGCAAACGGTAATCTTAACGTTAAAAGAGGGATTGGCCGATCTCCCGGGCAAAATATACAGGGTCATGAGGGAGGAAGGAATGTCCACGCTCGTCTCCATTTGATCTTAATGGCAAAGAACCGTACCATAGCTAACCAGGAAACTCAATAACACTCACCCATCATTCTCAAATTGAGAATCCCATTATCTAAGTTTCTACACAACTGGGACATTGCTTTAGACAACGAGACGTTAGATGAAAAGCTCGTTCGGACTATCGTCTAACACAGCATATACGGTTCACTTCGCTTCGCCCAAGTCGCCTAAACTCATCAATCCATCCACGCCGGAAAAGGTACTAACCATTGAAAAGTTCTTGAAACTTAATGTACATTTTGAATCCAATCTGTTACTGATGTGATGGGTTATGCGCCATGGTTTACACATTTAAAATAGGAGGAGAAAATGATTAGACGAGAGATAATTCTCTTCGAGGAGTCAGGTGCAAAAAATACCCAGACGACGCTTGAGGCGGTCAAGGAAAGAGCGAAGCTTTTGGGAATTAAAAAAATCGTCCTGGCCACGAGCACAGGAGAGACTGCTCTAAAGGCGGTTGATCTATTTAAAGAGTTTGAGATCAAAATTATAGCTGTTACCCTCCATGCCGGGACATGGAAGACTTATATGGAACCGGATTGGGAGAAGGTAAGACAGGCAGAAAGATCAGGGGTGAAGTTCTTGACCGCCACACATGTCCTGATGGGCAATGTCGGAAGTGCTATAAGGGAGAAGTTCGGAGGCTTACCCGATACCGAGCTCATAGCTCATACCCTCTACGGTTTTTCTCAGGGAATGAAGGTAGCTGTTGAGGTAGCGGTGATGGCTGCCGATGCCGGACTTATCTCTCCTGAAGAGGAAGTTATAGCTGTGGGAGGAACCAACCGAGGAGCTGATACGGCCATTGTGTTAAAACCAGCCTATTCCACTAATTTCTTTGACCTCAAAATCAGAGAAATCATCGCTATGCCAAGGTGAGGATTTTATAGATATTTTACCTTAGTGGGGGAGCAGCGAAGCGTTGAGGGGGTCATTCCGAAGGAATGGGCGGAAGCCTATGCTTCCCCCCTCAAGTGTCATTTTCTTGACTTTTTATCGAGTCTGTAATAATTACCTTGAGAATGGGCTGTAGCCAATGATAGGAGGTAATGCGATGAGTCAGTATGGAAGAAAGCATCTATCCAACCGGAAGAAAGTCGGCTTTCGAGGAAAATCATCGAAGATTATCAACCGAAGGCGTCGCAAGGGGAGAAAAAGAATTACTTAGGTTAGAGGGGATCGCCCTTACAGGGATTAAGTAACCTTTATGGGGGAACATAAGTTGAACTTCGAAAGGAGAAAAAATGGCTGATCTAAAAATAGTTTTAATTGGGGGAGGGAGCTTTCAATGGGGACCGAGGACCATCGCGGATATAGTTCTGGAAAAAAAGCTTGAGGGAAGCAGGATCATCTTGCACGACATAAACGAGGAGGCCCTGGACTTAGTTTATAATTTGGGTAAGAAGATAATAGAGAAGACGAATAAAAACTTCTTTCTGGAGAAGACCACCTCTTTAAGGAAGGCCCTTGAGGGAGCGAACTTTGTCATCCTTACCATCTCCACCGGCGGATTGGATATGATGAGGTATGATCTGGAAATCCCCTTGAAATACGGCATTTATCAATCAGTAGGAGATACAGTAGGGCCGGGAGGGCTTTCCCGAGCATTGAGAAATATCCCGGTGATACTAAACATCGGCCGCCAGATGGAGAAGCTATGCCCTGATGCCTGGATGCTCAATTATACCAATCCCATGAGCACCCTCTGCCGGACCTTGACCAAGGAGACAAAGATCAAGACCATCGGACTTTGCCATGAGTTGTTCGGAGTCCTGCGGACCCTCAAGCGCATTTTCCAGGCGGAAGATTCAGAGATCTTCCTTCAGGTAGGGGGGATAAATCACCTTACCTGGATTACGCAACTGAGGATAAAAGGAGAAGATGGTTTTTCCCTCCTGCGTCGATACATAAGAGAGCATAACCTACGAGAGGAATTTGAAAAGTTAGATTGGAAAACGCTGAACCCATTTCAGGACAATAACTTGCTTAAGTTTGAGCTGTTCAAGGTTTTTGGATGCCTTCCCGCTGCTGGAGACAGACACTTAGCTGAGTTTTTCCCTTATTTTCTGACTGAGGAGACAAGGGCAGGAAGGGATTATGGGGTCAAGCTCACCACCATTGAGGACAGGTTAAAGTTGGCTGAGAAGATGAAGCAGTCAATCAAGGATACCTTAGAGGGAAGGGTTCCCCTTGAGGTTAAACCATCCGGAGAAAAGGCGGCTGAAATTATCTCCAATTTAGCCGGATACGGGAGAGGAATTCACATCATGAACCTGCCCAATAAGGGACAGATCTCTAACCTTCCTCAAGATGTGATAGTTGAGACACTGGCAGTGGCTGATGGAAATGGAGTACACCCGATTTCCATAGGCAAATTGCCTTCGGCCATCGCGGGAATTCTTTACAGGCACATAATGAATCAAGAGCTTATCGTGGAAGCAGGAGTTAAAGGAGATAAGGATTTAGCCCTGCAGGCTTTAGTCAACGATCCTCTGGTTCGCAGCTGGCAGAAGGCAAAGAAAATCTTAGAGGAACTTTTGCAAGCTACGGCTGATTACCTTCCTCAGTTTAAATTGGCAAAGGAGGGATAAGCTGATGGAGATGAAGATATTCCAAACAAAACAGGAGATGAGCAAAGCTGCGGCTCAAAAGGCAGCAGCGATATTGATGAGCACGATAGAGAAGAAAGGAAAGGCAGTTTTTGTAGCTGCCACGGGTACATCTCAGTTTGAGTTCCTGGAGCACCTTACCAGCGTGCCCTCAATTGATTGGTCAAGGACGACGATGTTTCACCTGGACGAATACATAGGACTTCCGGAAACTCATCCGGCAAGTTTCAGAAGATACCTTAAGGAGAGACTCATCAACAAGGTCCATCCGGGAACCGTTTATCTGATCCAGGGAGATGCCAGGGATCCTGAGCTGGAATGTGAACGATTAAACAAAATCATCAGCAATATGGAAGTTGACGTGGCCTTTGTCGGAGTAGGCGAAAATGGGCATTTAGCCTTCAATGATCCTCCGGCTGATTTTGAGACGGAAAAGCCATATATTATCGTCGAGCTTGACGAGGTCTGCAGAAGACAACAGCTTAAAGAGGGCTGGTTTAAAAGCCTGGATGAAGTTCCCAGGAGGGCAATCTCGATGTCGATCAAGCAAATTATGAAGTCCAAAAACATAATTTGCATCGTTCCTGAAAGCCGAAAAGCACAAGCCGTAAAGGATTGTTTTGAAGGGGAAATTTCACCTTATCACCCTGCCTCCATATTGAGAAAGCACACCGATGCGTTTATCTTCTTAGATAAAGATGCAGCAAAGCTCCTCAAGGAAAGATCATATGGGGCCAGGAATCGTACCACTCCTGACCGCCCAAAAGGTGGAGACATCATCTAAGATGACAGGCGAAAAAAGGAAAGCTTCCAGGAAGGCGTAAGTTCATCTCCCTTAGTCTCTGTAAGAGTGGTTTTCCATTCATACTTAGAAGATATCCTCTAAAGCTTTGCCGTCTTTTCTTATGCTGTTTGTCTTCTTGTAGCTCTCAATAGATTTTTCCTCGCCTCAACTCTTTTCATTTTTTGTAGTTCGCACTAAATATTCCATAGGCGGCACCCTCCTTCTTCATTTCCTTAAAGCATCCTTCGGGTTCTGGATACCGGCTAACCTAACAAATTCCCTTATTCCCTACAAAGGGTCTCCCTGGTATTAATGTCCAGGCCCATTTACTTTACCTCTCTTGACAAAAAAATTTTTTCGCTAACAATTAACAGTGAAGTTGTTTTTGGAAAGGGGAAGGCTAAGAATGGAACCGAAAAGGAGGTAAAACTATAGATGTTAGCTGGGAGATAAAGAAAGCATTCCAGGAAAGAAAGATTAAAAATTAGCCTTTCTTTTTTCGGGCTTTCAGGAAAGAATGAACAATGTCGAAAAGAGGTGTTTAAAAATGACTTCTCGTGAAAGGGTAATAGCTACGATAGAGAGAAAAAACTTAGACAGGGTTCCAATTGACCTGGGAGGAACTGCTGTATCCACCATACTGGCGGAGGCATATGATAAATTACTGAAAAAGCTCAACATTAAAAAGGATATAAGGATAGCTGATACCAGTCAGTTGTTTGTTTACGTGGATGATGAGATCGTTGATTTATATAACCTGGATGTAATTCCACTATATCCATTAAAAGACTTTATGGGAGTTAGGAGAGATGGAGGTTGGAAAGATTGGACTACTCCTCACGATGGGACCCCTGTTAAAGTTTTTAAGGATTTTAATCCCAGAAAAATGGATGATGGTTCCTATATCTGGGAAAACGATGGTTATGTTTACAGATTGCCTCCGGGAGGGTTTTATTTTGACTGCATAAAATCTCCACTTGAAAATGCCACTACAGTAAAAGATATTGAGAGGTATGAGATTCCAATAATGGATGAGGAGGAAAAAGAATGGTATGGGAAAATGGCAAAAAAGTTGAGAGAAAAAACTGACAAGTTTATCGTAGCGGATATAGTTGGTGGATGGACTGACATAGCAGGGCCAATGATGGGAAATGTCAATTTTTATATGGCTATGGTTGCAAATAAACCCCTTATCCATGCATTAATGGAGAAGTTAAATGAAGTATGGAAAAAAAGAGTTGATATTTTAAGGCAAGTAGCGGGTGACAACATAGATGCAATAATTATGTACAGTGACTTAGGTACGGAAAGAGGTGGAATGTATTCCACTGAAACAGTTAAAGAGATGGTTATTCCCTATATAAGAGAATTTTATGATCATGTTAGAAAGGTGAGCAACTATTATATAATACTTCACTCTTGTGGCTCGATATATCAGTATATTCCCGACTTAATAGATGCCGGTGTTAATATATTAAATCCCGTCCAGGTAGGAGCAGCTAATATGGAACCTGAGAAATTAAAAAGGGAATTTGGTAAACATATCACTTTCTGGGGCGGAGCAGTAGATCCTCAACATGTTCTGGCTGTTAAATCACCAGAGGAGGTTAGGGAATATGCAATCCATTCTACTAAAGTTTTTAAGGAAGGGGGAGGGTTTGTGTTCACCCAACCTCATAACATTCAACCAGGTGTTCCACCTGAAAATGTTATGGCATTGTACGAGGTTGGAAACAAGTATGGAAAATATTAAAGATAAATTCAGGAGGAGAATCCTGTCCCAAAAATGCGTCACGAACATGGAGTAGCTGGAGTTATTGCTACTTATAGTTTAGCCAGGTTAAAATGGAGGGATAACTTGCTTTCTGGATTCTAGTATTAGAATGGTTCCTCGTATTGGGGTTACCGTTCCTCTTTTTATAGCCTTTGATAAACTTCGTTTAATTGCCCTTATACTCCTTATATACTAAATCTTTCCCTTTTTGCAGGAGCAAGTCTGGTAATAATCCTGGTTGTTGTATTTGCTTTAATTGTGCAGAAAAATATTGTCAGAGGTCTAACCCTTGGAGCTATAAAATAGTTATCAGTATAAAAAGTATCAGGAGGGAGCAATGGACACTGAGATTATCGAAGGTTTGAAAAAAGCCATTAAAGAGTACGATACCGAAAAAGCGGCAAACTTAGCTAAAAGGGCAGTTGAGGAAAAACTGGATCCTTTAAAGGTGCTGAATGCAATGACAGTTGCTATCAGGGAAGTTGGCGATGCCTTTGGAAGGGGGGATCTTTGGCTTCCTGATCTGGTTGGAGCAGCAGATGCCCTGCAGGCCGCTATGCCAATAATAGAGGAAGAGATTAAAAGGACTGGCGCAAAAAGGGAAAGCCTGGGAACAGTCGTTGCAGGAACAGTTTTTGGGGATATTCACTCAATAGGAAAAACAATGGTATGCACCCTTCTTACCGCTGAGGGATTTAAGGTGCACGATTTAGGTGTAAATATAAAAGCAGAGCAGTTCGTAGAGGCAATTGATAAATACAATGCAGATATTCTTGCTATGTCCGCTCTTATGACAATGACCGCTCCAGAACAAAAAAAGGTAATAGAGCGTTTAAAAAAAGAAGGCTTAAGGGATAAGGTAAAGATAATGGTTGGTGGAGGAGCAATAACAGAGGATTTTGCCAGGGAAATTGGGGCAGATGGGTATGATCCGACAGCACCGGGTGCAGTTAAGCTGGCAAGAAAATTGATCGGAAAGTAGGAGGATAAAATGGCAAAGGGATTTATGCGCAGGTTCCCACCCCTTAAGATATTAACAGATGAACAAGTTGAGGCAATTCATAGAGGGACACTGGATGTTCTCCAGCAAACAGGGGTTCTGGTTTATAATGAGAGGGCGTTAAATGTTTTTAAGAAGGCAGGCTGTGATGTAAATTTTGAGACAAAGAGGGTAAAGTTTCCACCTGGATTGGTTGAGGAGTGTCTCCGAAAATGCCCGAGTAGTTTTCGTGTTAAGGCAAGAAACCCAAAAGATGATCTGTTAATAGGACAGGATAATGTTCTCTTTTTTAATTTTCCCGGTACAGATACCGTTGACCTTGATACCTGGGAGCCCAGATCTCCAACTAAAAAAGAACATATCGATCTTATTAGAGTTTTAGATGCCCTGCCGAATGTTCATTTTTTGAATGCCTACCCTTATTTTGGATTCAGTGGCGGCGTTCCTGAAGTTATGAAGGAAATAGAGGGGGTCGCTCTCAGAATACGAAATTCAAGTAAGGTTACAATTGCAATTGCTAACAACGACATTGATATGTTTACAATAAGGATGGCCAAAGCAGTTGGATCAGAGATTTTTGCCAATCCCAACACCTCATCGCCTCTGACCTGTTATACTGATCAGGTTAATGCCTGCTTTCTTGCAGCTGAATATGATCTTCCAAGTATGATATGGGATGGGGCTACCTCTGGTGGAACTGCACCTGCCAGTTTAGCTGGAGCAGTGGTACTAAGCAATGCTGAGCTTATGCCTTATATAGTGCTCCTACAGCTTTTAAAACCTGGAGCAAGGATAGCAGTTGCAAACCTTGTTTTACCTCAAAATATGACAAATGGGGCCCCTGCTTTTGGGGAGATAGGAGTTTCTCTTCATAATGTAGCATTTAATCAGGTGTGGCGAGAGTATGGAGTTCCCACTGTATCATCTTCCTGTGGACCTACAAGCTCCAAGAGAATAGATTTTCAATTGGGTTATCAAAAAACGATGCCCACTCTTCTTTCTGCTCTGTCAGGATCCAGTATTTTGCAACTTTACAGCAGTATTTATGGCGAGATCACAGCTCATCCGGTCCAAGCTATATTGGATGATGACATAGCAGGAATGATCGGGCGCTTTTTAGAGGGTCTTGAGGTAAGTGATGAATCACTCGCCATAGACCTGATAAATGAGGTTGGACCAATTCCCGGACATTATTTGGGTAAGAAGCATACCAGAAAATGGTGGAAAAAGGAACAATTTGTGCCAAGAGCAGCTGATAGATTAACCTATCCTGAGTGGGCTAAAACAGGTAAAAAAAGCTGTATTGATTATGCCAGGGAAAGGATGGAAGAGATACTGTCCACTCATAAAGTAGATCCTCCTCTAACCCAAAGCCAGGAGGAGGAGATAGAAAAGATACTTAAAGAAGCAAGGGAGTACTACAGGAAAAAGGGAATGATAACAGATGCAGAATGGGAAAGTTATAAAAAAATCATTGAGAAATAGGATCATCCTTATTGGAACCTTTGCGAAAATGTAAATATCGTAGCATTTGCTTGTCAATACTCTTTCAGGAGAAATAAAATGTTGAAAGGATTTACACGTAATTTTAAACCTCTGGAAATATTAAGTGAGGGAGAACTTGAGGCAATCCATAGAGGAACACTGAGTGTTTTACGGAAAACAGGAGTGAGGTTTGAAAGCAAAAAAGCCTTAAAACTCTTTGAGAAAAATGGATGCCAGGTGGATTACACAGATAACAGGGTGAGATTCCCCGAAGGATTGGTTGAGGAGTGTCTACGAAAGTGCCCGAGTAGCTTTCGTGTTAAGGCAAGGAACCCAAAAAATGATATGATATGGGGTGGGAATACTGTTTACTTTCAGGCTTTATCTGGAACAAGAAGTGTTGACTTAGATACCTGGGAGCCTAAAACTCCTACAAGAAAAGAATACTACGATGCTATAACCTGTTTGGACGCACTGGAAAATGTTCATATCATTCCCTGGTATACTCCCTGGTTTGGATTTAAAAATATTCCATCTGTTATGGCGATGCCAGAAGGACTCGCTGCAAGACTTCGAAATTCAAGCAAATTCACCTGCTCAAATTATTCAATGGGTTGCGAGGTATTTAATATACAAATGGCCAAAGCAGTTGGAGCAGAGCTTAGAAGTTCAATGGCTGCATCCCCACCCTTAACATTTTACGAGGATGCAGTTGAAAATGCATTCAGGACCGTTGAGGCTGGATTTATTTTGCTTATTACATCTGGTAGTGTATATGGAGGAACCTCACCCGCTACTATTGCTGGTTCACTGATAAGTGGCAATGCCGAGATAATGGCTGGAATAGTGCTGGCTCAGTTGATAAAACCTGGAACCCGGATAATAGTTCAGGATTTTTCATTTCCCCAAAATATGAGATCAGGCTCCCCTGGTTTTGGTGCTATAGAGATTTCACTACATCAGGTAGCATTTAATCAAATCTGGCGAAGATACAAGATTCCTATAGATGGTGGTGTTAGCTATCCAGGTTCAAAGAAGATAGATTACCAGGCTGGATATGAGAAGGCTATTATAGCATTAATTGGTGCCTTATCCGGAACAAACACAATATGGATTCAGGGAGCTATGTACGGTGAGCTGGCCTTCCATCCTGTCCTGGCAATAATAGATGACGATATGGTTGGGATGATAGGTCGTTTCTTAAGGGGAATTCTTGTAAATGATGAAACCATGGCCCTTGACTTAATAGATGAAGTTGGCCCAATTCCCGGATACTATTTGAACAAAGAACATACAAGAAAATGGTGGAAACTGGAGCAGTTTATACCCAGGGTGGCTGATAGGCTAACTTATCCTGAGTGGTTGAAGGGCGGTAAAAAAGACTGTCTTTCCCTTGCAAAGGAAAGATACCAGAAAATATTGTCCACCCATAAAGTAGATCCTCCCCTAACCCAGAGCCAAGAAGAGGAGATAGAAAGAATACTGAAGGAGGCAAGAAAGTATTACAGAAAAAAGGGGCTGATCTCGAATGCAGAATGGGAAGCTTATATGGAAGATTTGAAATCACCTGATTATCCCTATGCGTAATTTAAGCAATACTCAAAGAAAAATATGAGATACTATAATGTTGAATTTGAACCGGTTGGAAGAAGAGGAAAATGCAGGGATGATGAGTCAGTTTTAGATTGTGCTCATCGTTTGGGAGTGGGAATAGTTAGCTTATGTGGAGGACGGGGAAAATTTCATTGCTGCAAAATTCGAATTATAAAAGGCTTTGTCTCAAAGCCAACTAAAAGTGAAATTGAGGCTTTTTCACCAAAAGAGCTAAAAGATGGATATCGTCTGGCCTGTCAGACTCATCTGAGAAGCGATTGTAAGATTCAGATCCTCCTTGAATCATTAACCACCCCTCAACGTCTTCAACTTGAAGGAATAGAGGCTGACGTTGAGTTAAATCCACCTGTTAAATCCTATAATGTAAAATTATCATCTCCCTCTATGTCGGATCTAAGAGGTGATGATAAACGCATAGTGGATGAGCTTAACCATCAGTTTAATCTTTCCTGCCAAAAATTTGACATTAATGCTCTTAAAAACGTCTCGCCCCAGCTTCGTTCCCGCAGATGGGAGGCCCGAGTATTTGTGCGAGATGATGAGATAATATCCATCGGCTCCCAACGAAGACCTGGATTAGGGCTTGCTGTAGACCTTGGAACCACAAAAATAGCCGGCTATCTGCTTGATCTTGATAGCGGAAGAACTTTATCCTCTGATGGAGTTATGAATCCCCAGATTAGTTATGGAGAGGACATTGTTTCTAGAATCACCTATGCTATGGAGTCTCCAGCTAAAAAGAAAAAATTACAAGAAGTGGTGGTAAACGCTCTCAACAGATTAACAGATGATCTTTGCCGTAAAGTGAACGTTAAAAAGGAGGAAATTTTAGAGGCAGTGATAGTGGGGAATACTGCTATGCATCATTTATTACTTGATCTTCCGGTCAGCCAGTTAGCAGCTTTCCCATTTGTTCCCGCAGTGCAAGATTCTCTGGATGTTAAGGCTCGTGATGTGGGATTGGATATTGCTCCAGGAGCTTACATACATCTTTTACCCAATATCGCTGGCTTTGTGGGTGCTGACCATGTGGCCATGCTTTTAGCTACAGAAAATATCTGGAAGGATGAGGATTTAGTAATAGCGCTTGATATTGGAACCAATACGGAGGTTTCTTTAATAGATAATGGAGACATAACAAGTGTCTCCTGTGCCTCTGGTCCTGCATTTGAGGGAGCTCACATTAAAGACGGAATGAGAGCTACAAATGGTGCTATAGAAAGGTTACAGCTGATAGGTGATAAGGTTGAGTACCAAACTATTGGGAAAGTTCCACCGGTTGGTCTTTGTGGTTCTGGGATTTTAGATGCTATAGCTCAGCTTTATTTAGCTGGTGTAATAAGTAAAGATGGTAAAATGAAAGACCATCGTAGGGTGCGTTTTCATAACAATCAAAAAGAATTTGTATTAGTTGATAAAAAGGAAAATGGTTCTCTGGCAATTGCAATTACCCAAAAGGATGTGCGGGAGATACAGCTTGCTAAGGGAGCTATACGCTCTGGTATTGATATACTCTTGCAGGAGAAAAATCGCTCTAAACAAGAGGTTAAAAAGGTAATTATTGCCGGGGCTTTTGGTAGTTATATAAATATAACAAGTGCTGTAAGTATTGGAATGTTGCCCTCCTTGCCTTTAAATCGTTTTCAACAGGTGGGAAATGCAGCCGGGACGGGAGCCAAACTTGCCCTTTTGTCTGTAAAGGAGCGACTTAAAGCAGAGACTATAGCTCGCAGGGTTTCCTATATTGAGCTTGCAGCTTTTCCTAATTTTGAAAAAGTTTTTCTTAAGGCAACATACCTGGGATAGATGGAAGAAAAAATGGAAACTAAACTGACAAGTGCGAAAAAACAGGTTGTCATCAAAACTGAAGGACCAACGGTTTTAATTGGCGAAAGGATAAATCCTACTGGTAAGAAAAAACTAAGCAGGGCACTGCAAAAAGGGGATTTGGAACTTGTGCGAAGAGAAGCTATAGATCAGGTGATGGCAGGAGCAGATGTGCTTGATGTTAATGTAGGGGCACTTGGCGTAGATGAAGAGGTTTTACTACCTGAGGTTGTAAAGGTAGTTATGGATGCAGTAGATGTTCCCCTTTGTCTTGACAGTACAAATCCTGCAGCTTTAGAAAAGGCCCTCAAGGTATACCAGGGAAAGCCTCTTGTTAATTCAGTTACCGGCCAGGAAGGATCGCTGGATAGAATTTTGCCTTTAGTCAAAAAACATAGGGCAGCAGTTATTGGGCTTACGATGGATGATGAAGGTATACCGGATGATGTGGACAAAAGAGTAGCCATTGCTCATAAAATTGTAAAAAGAGCTGAGAAAATGGGTATTCCTCGTGAGGATGTTATAATTGATTGCTTAACTCTGTCGGTGGGTGCAAATGAGAGAGCTGGTATGGTTGTTATTGAGTCTATCAGGAGAGTTAAAGAGGAGTTGGGAGTGAATTTAACAATTGGAGCAAGTAATATTTCCTTTGGTTTACCCGATCGCAGTATAATTAACAATGCTTTTATAAGTGTTGCGATTTGTATGGGAGTTACCTGTCCAATTGTAGATGTAGCTAAGGTTCGCCCAGCTGTTTTAGCCACTGATTTACTACTGGGTCGTGATAGATACGCTATAAGATATATTAAAGCTTATCAACAGCGTCAAAAAAGAGAAAAAATGAAATAGCCTTTTACAAAATAAAAGAGAAGAAAAAATTCACCTCCACCCTCTCAAAGGAGGCTAAAACTTTAAAGATTCTGAAAAACTTAACCTCCGAAATGCTCATCTAATAAGAATTAGATGAAGTGGAGGCGAAGTCTAAAAGGTAGACAACTGAAAGTAAGAGCAGGTAAGCCTTTCAGAGTTTTATGAAAGGCACAAAATGAAAGATAAGGAGGTGATGCTGTAAAATTAATTTCAGAAAATGACAAAAAATAAAAGGAGGAAAAGATGTTAAAATTTAAAAAAATCTGGGTATTTACGCTGGTCGCTACTTTTCTTTCTTTGAGCTTGGAGATGGTAGCCTGGGCAAAAAAACCCTTTGAAGGAGTTACCATTAAGGCAGCTTTGATAGGTGGGGGAAACTACGAAAAACTTTACGAGGAGCTTATCCCTAAATGGGAAAAGCTTACCGGGGCTAAAGTAATAATTGTAGCTAAAATGAGCCATTTTGAACTTGATAAAAAGTTTAAGCTTGATTTTGCCGCCGGAGCTGCAGATTATGATATTATGACCAATCATACAAGTTTTGCCCCTCAATACGACAAATTTGGTGTTCTTCTGGATTTGAAACCTTACTTTAATAAAAAAGAGCTTTCCGATTTTCTCCCCAGCGTTCTCAAAATCTGTTATATAGATGGCAGGTTAATTCAGATTCCAAGGCATATAGATATAAGCAACATATACTACAGAGCTGACCTTTTCAATGATCCCGCTAAGAAGAAAGTCTTTAGAGAAAAATACGGCTATGATCTTGCACCACCAAAGACCTGGGATCAGGCCTATGATATAGCAGAGTTTTTGAACAATCCCCCCGCAGTATATGGAACTCAATTTACCGGGAAGGAGGAAGCTTTCTCCGGACGTTTCTATGAGATGCTTCTTTCCAATGGAGGGCGTTTATTGGACAGTCACTGGAGGCCTGTTTTTAACTCTCCTATTGGGGTTAAGACATTAAATTACCTTAAGAGACTCTATCAAAATGGACTTGTTCCTCCAGGTGTGGTAAATTACGTATGGGATGATGTGGCCAAAAATTTTGCTCAAGGGAAAATTGCCTTCCATCTTGACTGGGGAGGATGGTATCCCTGGTATGATGATCCCAAAAGCTCAAAGGTAGCAAAGACCTTTGGATATTCCCTTATGCCAAAAGGAGATGCAGGAATTCGTGTTCACTGGTCTGGAGCTCACTCCTTTTCCGTTTTAAAATCAAGTAAGCACAAAGAGGCTGCTGTTTCTCTGATTAAGTTCCTCACCTCTGAGGCTGCCGGTAAATTTGAGGCGGAATTAGGTTTTGGTGCTGTTAGAAAATCCGTATGGGATTATGTTTTAAAAACCACCAAGGATGCGAGAAAACTCAATTTCTACAAGATCTACAAATATGCTCTTGAGAATGATGAAATTGTAACTCCTCCTCTTATTCCTGAGTGGCCATCCATTTCCAACATCCTCTATCCTCAGCTTCAGGCTGCTATTCTTGGAGAAAAGCCAGTAAAGAAAGCTCTGGACGATGCTGCCAGAAAGGTTGAGGAGCTCATGGCTAAGAGCGGGTACTATAGGTAAAGAGAAAAGAATCCCCGTCACTGGATAAATTGAACCAGTGGCGGGGGCTTTAAAAGGGAAAGAGAAAATTATATGGCAAAGTCTAAAGAAAAACTTTTAGTTCTCTCCCTTTTATCTCCTTCACTTCTTATCATACTTTTTATAGTAGCTTTCCCCCTGGGTTTTTCTCTTTACGTTAGTTTCA
>QMPZ01000007.1 GCA_003648815.1 Candidatus Aerophobota bacterium
AAGGAGAAGCTCCTCACCAGGAGGGGAACCTTGACCTTGCTCACCTTGATGACGTTGTCCACCACCTCATATCGGCAGCCGTGGGTCTCCAAGATGAAGTTTAAAATTTCCGACAGCGATGTAGGCTTCTCAAAGCGGGCTGTCACTTTCCCCTTCACATCCGGAGAGACGACTATGTTCACACCTGCCTTGGCGGAAAGGATACGCAACACGTCGGGAAGATCAACTTCTCTGAATTCTATTGAGATGGGTTTTAAGTTCTCGAAAGGGATCTTAGCACAAAATGAGCTTTTCACCGTCAAATACTGAATTATTCCCAACGTTATCAAAATAACAATTGACACTCGCCTTGCTCGCGCAAGAGACGATCCCGGATATCCTGCCCTAACTTCTTGAAATCTTTTGAATATCATCCAAACCCTCACCCCCTTATCCTTAACTTGACCACCTGTTTCTCTCCTATCAAGATGACCTGTCCTCTTTCTCCCTCAATGCGGGATATCATAAAATTATCTATCATATCTCCTTCCCTTACAATCCAGCTTCTATTCTCTGCTTGAATGATGGCAAGAGCTCCTTCCTTATCCCATACCAAACCAATCAGGCTATATTTCGACGAACCTATCACTACTTTCCTTAGCGTAGGCTTTTCCGTCTTTAGTTCCGCTTTTTTTTCTTCCTCTATTTCTTTCTTTAATAGAGGAACGAAAGGGTCCCGCCGTCCTTCATCTTTATATTTAAAG
The DNA here is from genome assembly GCA_003648815.1 of Candidatus Aerophobota bacterium. Lineage (GTDB taxonomy): Bacteria > Aerophobota > Aerophobia > Aerophobales > B47-G16 > B47-G16. The sequence goes on from QMPZ01000007.1 coordinate 744, forward strand.
ACAGAAGAAGAGAAAAGGTCGGGATAGCTTACCATTTCTTCCTGTAGGGAGACCCTCGTCGAGCAAAAAGAAATAGGCGAGAATAAAACCATTAGAAATATAGAAAAGATGAGCGTTGTCCACCTCATCTTCTTCTCCTTTTAATCGTAGATTGCCTTACCTCGATTTTCTTCTCACCCGATCTCGGCAAAGAGGAAGTTTCGAGCCGCTCTCCACTCTTAGGTGTATATACAAACAGAATCAAGTCCACCTCTATGGTATAACTTTCCTTACTCCTATCTTGAGTTTTCCTTATTGTCTGAATGTTCTCTATGTTGATAGAAGTAATCTCCTGTCTTCCAGCGATCTCAGAGAGAAGCCTACCCAGAGCATGATAGGTAGAATATAGGTGAATTCTTATGGGGATAGAGTCATAGTATTCTCCTCTAATTGTTTTTTCAGGGACCATTTTCGTATAGCTGATACCATAAGTTCGACCTCTTATTCCCAACTCCTGAAGCAGGGAATAAATCTGATCCCTGTTAGAAAGATGAATTTTCTCATAATATGATAACCTCCTTTCGAGTTCCTCACATTCTTCTCTTACTTTTTCATACTCCTCAATTTTCCTCTTGAGTTGTTTAAGAGTTAGGTTCCTCTGAATTATCTCCCTTTTTGTTCTTTCAATCGTCCTTAACTGAGGTATGTAAAACCCAAAGTAGGAAGCGATTATTATTCCTCCAATCACTCCCAATCCAATCCCTACTCTACCCTTTAAGGAAAAAAGTGTTGATCTCTCATTCATTTTTACCCATCTTGCTTAACTTACATTTAATCTTAAACCCCGCCACTTCTTTTCCGTTTATCTTTCTGTGAGATATGTCAGAAAACTCCACATCTTCAAAGATAGGTGAACTATACAGTCTCTTCATAAATATGGCTATATCTACAGCTTGATTGAGGCTATTTCCCTCGATGAGGATGGAATCTTCTTCCTGCGGAGCTTTCTTTATCCCGGTCAACCATATGGTTTGAGGTAAAGACCTGCTTATGGTATATAAGACCTCGGGCCAAAAAGACTGATTAATGGTCAAGTTCTCAAGGGCTTTCAGACGCAATTTAAGAGCATCCCTTTTCTTTTCCCATCTTCTTAACTCATTTAGGGCAAGCTGACTTTCTCGCACCTGTTTTTGCAGCAGGGCTAACTGAGACCTTACCAACTTAACCTGTTTGGTGACAGGATAAAAAAGGAAAAAGCAAATTAGGACGCCAAGCGAAGCTAACATCGCCACAAAGGTAATAAAAGGCAGAATCCTCCTTCGCCTTAGCATCTTCTCGGGCAGTAGATTTATCTTTATCATAGCTCTCTTCTCCTAAGAGCTAAACCTAACCCGACGGCAAATATCGAACCCACCTTGTTTAGGTAGTCGGAGCTAAATTCCTTGGGGCTATATGCAATGCCCTCGAAGGGGTTGAAGCGCTTTACAGGTAGGCCCAGCTCCTTGGACAGGAATTTATCTATACCTTTAAGATAGGAAGTGCCACCGACCAATACCATTTCTTTTATTGTGCTTCCACCAGTCTGAGAGGCATAATACTCAAAAGAACGGACGATTTCCTCTATCAGGTCGTCTATGGATTTTCTAATTATCTCATCTACCTGAGCTGCGATGCTCTTTTCCTTCATTTTCTCAGATTCGTCTAAGGTCAAGAGTCCATACTCCTCCTTTATCTTCTCAGCAGCCATATAATCAAGGTTGAGCTGTTGAGCAATAGCCTGGGTAAGTTGAAGTCCTCCGATACTTATCGTTCTTATGAGAAAAGGTCCCCTTTTATCCAGGAGGATAAGATTGGTCATACTATGTCCAAGATCTACAAGCGCTACTCTATCCTTCTCCTTCGAGTTGGATAGATTAAAGATATTAAATAAAGCAATAGGATTTATATCGATGATATGAGGATGGATGCCCACTTTTTGAAGTAGTTGAAGATGAGCCTCAATTACCTCATTTCTCACTCCCACCAGGATTACGGACATTTTCCTTTCTTCTTTTTCGGATGGCTCTTCCTCGAGGATATGAAATCTTAATGTCACCTGATCAATGGGATAAGGAATGTACTGTTCTGCCTCCCATCTAATAGCTCTTCTTAGTTCCTTGACTTTCATCAAGGGGACTTTTATCCTTCGTACAATTGCCGAATCTCCCCCTATTCCGGAGATAACACATCTTTTATCAATCTTATACCTGCTGAATAGACTTCTGATAGCCTCTGCTATAGAATTCTCTGAAGCATTCTTTTCCTTTGCAGGTGGTATCCTCAGCTGCGCCAGCCTCCTTAGCCTAAAGCTCCTCCTCTTATGAAGGAGCTCTACCATCTTTATCGAATATGTACCTATCTCCAGACCTACGCTCAGACTCATTTTTCTCTCTCAGTTATTTATTTGACCATCTTCAAATCTCTCTATCACTATCCAGGATTAAGGTCACGGGACCTTCATTGTCCACCGTCACTCTCATCATAGCACCAAATTTTCCCGTTTTCACCACAACTTTTTCCTTTTTCATCAGCTCTACGAATTTCAAGTAAAGGTTTTCGGCGATATCCGGCGAAGCAGCCCTGACAAAGTTAGGACGCAATCCCTTTCTGCAGTTACCGTAGACGGTGAACTGGGAGACGACAAGAGCCTCTCCTTTAACCTGAACAAGGGAAAGATTCATCTTACCCTTATCATCTTCAAAGATACGAAGGTGAGCTATCTTATGAGCTAAATATTCTGCATCCTTTAGATCATCTTCCTTGCCAATGCCTAAAAATACCACTATTCCTTTATCAATGGAACCGATTACCTTACCCTCCACCTCACATGAGGCCCTTCTTACCCTCTGCACTACTGCTCGCACAGCTTTATACCTTAATCCAATGTTCCTTTAGTGGATGGGATTCCCTCCCTTCTTATGTCCAGACTCGCCGCCTCCCTTAAACTTAATGCGAAAGCTTTAAAGACAGCCTCCGCTATATGATGAAAACCTGTCCCGTAGCACAGGTTTATGTGGAGTGTGACCGCTGAATGGGAGACAAAACCCCTAAAGAACTCCCTGATTAGCTCAAATTCTTCTCCTCTATGCATGTCTGAAGAAAGATTGAACACCAGAAGAGGACGTCCACTGATGTCCAAGACCACCTGTACCAGGACCTCGTCCATAGGAACAAAAAAACTTCCGTATCTTCTTATTCCCTCTTTAGCTTTTAAAGCGTTCTTTACCGCTTTTCCCAGACAGATACCCACATCCTCCACTAAGTGATGATAATCTACCTCGGTATCTCCCTTAGCTAAAACCTCGAGGTCAAAAAGTCCGTGCGAGGAAAATAAGGAAAGCATATGGTCCAGAAAGGGATAAGTCGTCTTTATGTTCGTCTCTCCCTTTCCATCTAAGTTCAGATAAACCTTAACCTCGGTCTCGTTCGTCTTTCTTTCTATTTTTGCCTTTCGCTCATTCATAGCTTTTGGACACCTTTATCCTGAGAACCCTTCTTGTATTTCTGGTTACCTTAAAATTCTCATCAAGGCGATACCCCACTATCCAGGCTATCCTATCCTTGCTTATCAAGAGGGGAATTTTGTCTCTTTCTTCCCTGGGTATTTTGAGATCGATGAAAAAGTCCTTAATCTTCTTTCTTCCTCTCATCCCTAAGGGTTGAAATTTGTCTCCTTCTTTCCTCTTCCTCAAAAATAAGGGCCTTTTGAGTTTATCCAGATCAAGATAGGCTTCATATCCTCCACTGGCAAAGGAGGTCGGCCGTTGGTAGATAATCTCAGTATCGAACACCAGACCCACCTCAGGTAAATCTGTTCTTCCGGGGACGTTAAGGAGACGCTCGAAGGCTATCTCTTCTTCTCTTCTTTTCTTCTCAAACAAGAGATTTCCGGAATCAATCCTCACTGATATTCCCCCTGGAAGGCTCAGTCTTCCTCTTCCTTCTTCACTTATTTTTAAGGCAGAGTTAATATGATCAAATTCAACACCTCTGGTGCTACCCCTTATCAGCCTGATAGCTTCACGCACAACTCTTCGTCTCAGGGCCAGATGTAAACCATTCAGTTTTTGAACTCCTAAAGCTATTCTATCTTTCTCCCTCTCCTCACATAAAGAGTTAAAAACTTTTTCTGTTTCTCTTCGGAAAAAGTCATTTTCCTCTCTCAGGATCTCACCTATCTGAAAGAGAACTCTGCATATCTGGGGATTGTAGTTTTCACGCAGGTAGGGAATCAGCTTTAAACGAATCCTATTTCTCAACAAGAAGACATCCTTATTAGAGGAGTCAGTACAGGGATGAAGGCTATTTTCGCTACAGTATTCTTCAATTTCTCCACGAAATGTCCTGATTAAGGGACGAACAAATTTTCCCCTTACCGGTGGTATGCCAGAAAGTCCATCCAGTCCGCAGCCCCTTATCAACCTCATCAAAATAGTCTCTACCTGGTCAGATGCTGTATGACCCAAGGCAATCTTATCTATCTTTAAGCGATCAGCTATACGTTCAAAGAAATCATAACGCGCCTGCCGGGCAGCTTCTTCCAGAGAAAGTTTTTTTCTGGCGGCTAAAAGAGGAACATCGAAGGAGTCCATTATGATGGGAATTTTTAGCTTTCGAGCGAATTGCTCAGTCCATCTCGCTTCCTTTTCCGCCTCTCTTCCCCTTATCTTGTGATTGAGGTGAGCTGCCCACAGCTGAAACTCATATTCGTCCTTAAGTCTGGAAAGAAGGTGAAGTAGAGCGGTGGAATCTGGACCGCCTGAAATACCCACCAATACTCGCTCCTTAGAGGTAAACATCCGATATTCCTTGATGGTCTGCCGGACCCTTTCCAGTAAAGAACATTTGTCTTTCATTATTTAAAAACTCTCTCTTTAAAAAAGTCTTAGTAGGATCCAGTTAGCTTTTCCCTGATGATCTTTGCCCTTAACTCGTCACGGGAGGAAGCATCAAGATTTTTTCCACTCTTTATCTGCAGTTGTGCCGGACCGATCAGAAAAAGGAGCTCATTTAATACCTTCATGTCGAACTCGGGCAGCAGATGTAAACTCACTCCCATTCTCAGTTTTGAAAGCAAATTGATAGCCTCCTGGGAGCTAATCAGGTGAGCGTTGGTCAGGATGCCATAAGCCCGGCCTATTTGATCTTTAAGCTGAGCTCCATTTCTCTTAAGTAAGATCTCCCTCGCTTTTCTTTCCTGACCGACAACCTGTCGAGTTACCCTCTCGACATTATCTACGACTTCCTCCTCCTTAAGTCCTAAGGTAACCTGATTTGATATCTGAAAGAAATCTCCATGGGATGCTGTCCCCTCTCCATATAAACCCCTGGCCACCAGCCCCAATTGAGATATTCCTTTCAGGAGTTCATTTATTTTGCCGGCCATGACCAGAGCAGGTAAATGTACCATACAGGAAGCCCGCATTCCCGTCCCTACATTAGTAGGACAAGAGGTGAGATAACCAAATTGAGGCGAAAATGCATAATCCAGGTGTTCGCTCAGTTCGTCATCCAGTTTATTAGCCACTCGCCAGGCCTCTCGCAACTGCAGACCTGAGAAGATGGTCTGAAGACGCAGGTGATCTTCTTCATTTATCATCACCGAAAGCATCTCCCCTTGCTGAACCACTAAAAATCGGTGGCTTCCTCCCCTGCTGAACTCCACACTAATGAGATGTCTTTCCAGAAGAAATCCTCTCTCTATGGAGGATAACTTATTCATATCAATTAAACGGGCATTTTTTAAATAATTACACCTTTTTATAGCATCTAAGACTTTCTCTGAGACACGTTTCAATGTGAGGCTATCTGCCCAGGGAGGAAAGATAAATCCCCTTAAATTTCGGGCTAACCTTATCCTTGAACTAAATATTATATCGGCCTCCGGACCATCTCCTTTTAGCCAAAAACTCTGCGAGTCAGCTATTTCTCGAAGACTCATTTCTTTCCCCTTTTTCGAAACCTTCGAGTTTGCGAATTTCATCTCTGATCTTAGCTGCCTCCTCGTACCTCTCCTCTTTTATCGCCTTGTCCAACTCCCTTCGTAGTCTGTAGATCTGTTTACTTTTTTCATCGCCCATTTCCTTTCTCGTGGGAACCTTGCCGGAATGGTAGCTTTTCCCATGAATTCTCTCCAGAAGGGGAATTAAGTATTCTCTGAAGGTATGATAACAGGAACTGCAGCCTATTTTCCCCTTTTTTCTTATCTCCTCATAGGTTAAGCTACAATTGGGGCACCTTTCTACCTTCTCCTTGAGGAAGGGCACCTCAAGACTACTTAGGCCTGTCATCAGATTAGATAAGGAAAAATCTGGCATGAAAAAGGACTCCTCGAGTAGTCCTTTTTCCCTGGCACAAACCTCACATAAATGAAGCTCTCTTACCTGGCCATTTATCACCTCTTTGAAGTGAAAAGTAGCTTCTCTTTGTCCACAAATTTCACATACCACCTTTTTCTCCTTAAAATAAGGTAATTTTTTCCATTCTATAATAAAGTTGAACTTTGTCAATCAACCGTACTCCACCCGCATCAGGTACAGTCCTTGAGGTGGTGCCGTTGGACCAGCGAACTTCCTGTCCTTAGCTTCCAGTATGTCCCTCACCTCATCCGGAGATAACCTGCCTCGACCTACCTCCACTAAGGTTCCCATTATGTTCCTGACCATTCTGTAAAGGAAGCTATCAGCTGTCAGTTCCGTTATGATGAACTTTTCTCTCTTAAATATGGAAATTCTTTCCAGCCTACGTACTGGTGGAGCTGGGCTTCCCTGAGCCTGAAAAGAGGAAAAGTCGTGTTTTCCTATCAAGTGTCGAGAGGCCTTCCTCATCTCCTCTAAGGAGAGCTTATCAGGGATATACCAGGCGAAGTTCCGGTAAAAAGGGGATGAGAAGGGATGATTATAGATTATATACCTGTAGGTTCTCTTCAGGGCATCGCGTCGAGCATGAAAATTTAACGGAACGCACTCTGCCTTCTTAACCCTTATGTCATCAGGTAAATAGCTATTTAGGGCAGGTTTGATTGCCTCAATGGGTAGGGAAGCACGTGTCTTGAAGTTTATCACCTGTCCCTTCGCATGAACATGGGCATCCGTCCTTCCCGCAGCAATTACCTTTATCTCCTCTTTAAAAAGCCTTGAAAGACTTTCTTCAACTGCTTCCTGAACGGTGGGAAGGTTTGGCTGTCTCTGCCAACCATAATAAGAGGTACCATCATACTCCAGAATTAGCTTTATGTTCCGCAATTCCACCAAATATGTATGGACATTTGTTAAGTTCCTCGGAAAGGAAGATCTTCTCTATCTTATACCAATCTTACCTTACACATCAGGGCGCCATCTCCCTGGCGATATCCCAACCTTATCACCTGTGTATAGCCTCCTTTGCGCTCGCGATATCGAGGAGCAAGCACAGTAAAGAGCTTTTCCACCGCTTTCTTATCACGGATAAATCTTAAGATGATGCGCCTGTGATGAAGGGAATTATCCTTGGCCAAAGTGATCATCTTCTCGCAAAACCTGGCTGCTTCCTTAGCTTTAGCCTTGGTGGTGATGATTTCCTCATGAAAGAGCAACGAGCCAACCAGATTAGAGAGCAACGCCTTTCTTTGAGCTTTATTCCGCTCTAATTTTTTTCCTTTTTTTCTGTGCCTCATTTCTCCTCACCCATGCTTAAGTCATATTCTGCTAATTTCTTTTTCACCTTTTCTAAGGACTTTTCCCCAAAATTCTCTATCTTTAAAAGTTCCTTTTCTTCCTTCTGCAGTAAGTCTTTTACCCTGTTTATCCCTGCATCCTTCAGAGCCTTAAGAGGAGGACCGCTCAGACCTATCTCCTCAATTTCCCGTTCCAGGAATTCTTCTCTTGACCGCCTCTTCTCCTCCTCAAGGAAAAATCCGAAATACTCATACAGAATCTTCGCCGCTTCTCTGAATGCTTCATCAGGCTTGATCGTCCCGTCGGTAAAAATCTCCAGGATGAGACAATCATAGCTGGTTTTCCTTCCAATTCTCGCCGGTCTTACCTCATACTTCACCTTCCTGACAGGAGTAAATATGGAGTCGATAGGAATAGTCCCCAGTGGTTGTTTCTCCTTCTTGTTTTCAACAGCTTCCACGTATCCCCTGCCCCTGGCTAAGGTGACCTCCATAAATAGACGTGTCTTCTCGTTGTCCAGAGTAGCGATGTGAAGATCAGGATTAATAATCTCCACCTCATCATCAGTCTGAAAATGAGAGGCTTTTACCTCCAACGGACCCCTTGCCTCAAGAGATATCTTTTTTTCCTCGTCGACAAAGAGTTTTGCTCTAAGCTTCTTTAAGTTTTGGATAATCTCCAGTACATCCTCCTTTACTCCGGGAATTGTGGAAAACTCATGCATAACTCCGTCAATTTTAACGGAAGTAATTGCTACTCCAGGAATAGAGGAAAGCAAAACTCGACGAAGAGCATTGCCCAAGGTTATTCCATATCCACTTTCCAGAGGTTCGATGATAAACTTTCCGTAAGTATCAGAGAAAGTCTGTTCTTCAAGGCTAATTCTCTTTGGTCTTATTAACTCTCTCATCCTCACCTCCTGAGAACACAAATGAGCTAAGATTGCATCAACGTGAATAATACTCCACTATCAACGGAAGGTTGAGCTCCTGGTTTAGCTCTTCTTGACGGGGCAGTCTCTTAACCCTTCCCTTTAATGAAGTTCTGTCCATCTCAAGCCATTCTGGAATTACCCTTTTTTCAGAAGCCTGAAGGTTTTCCTTTATCATCGATAAAACTTTTTTATTCTTCTTCTTTACCTCAATTACATCTCCTTCTTTGAGCAGATAAGAGGGAATGTTAACCTTTTGTCCATTGACCATAAGATGACCATGGACGATCAGCTGACGAGCCTGATCTCGAGATGAACTCATACCTAATTTGTATACCACATTATCGAGCCTTCGTTCTAACAGGCGCAGAAGCTCTTCTCCAGTGATGTTCTTTGAACGCTCTGCCATCTGAAAATATCTCTTGAACTGAGTTTCTGACAGTCCATATATCCATCGAGCTTTTTGTTTTTCCCTCAACTGCTGACCGTACTCAGAAAGTCTCCTTTCTCCAAATGAAGTTGCCGATTTTCTCTTTTCCAGGCTGCATTTATTCGAATAGCACCTTTCCCCCTTCAAGAAAAGCTTAGTATTTAGACGGCGACATTTCTTACATTTATCTTCTCTCTCACGAGCCAACTATTTCCTCCTTTAAGACGATTTATACTTTTCTCTTCTTAGGTGGACGACATCCATTATGAGGAATAGGAGTCGCCTCCTTAATAGAGATGACTCTCAAACCTGATGCTTGCAATGTTCTAATGGCTGTCTCTCTTCCGCTCCCCGGTCCCTTCACCACCACTCTGACCCTCTCCATCTGAAACCCTTCCTTAGCTTTCCTTGATACATCCTCTGCTGCTTTTTGAGCGGCAAAAGGAGTTCCCTTCTTGGTGCCTTTAAAACCCACCACTCCTGCAGAGGACCAGCAAAGCACCTCTCCTTTAAGGTTGGTTATGGTGATGATGGTATTGTTGAAGGTAGAATGAATATAAGCTATCCCCTCATCTACGCGTCCTTTTCTCTTTATTCCTTTTTTCTTTTTCTTCATCATCTCCTCCTATTTTTTCCCTTTTTTCCCAGCTCCCACAGTTCTCCTGGGTCCTTTGCGTGTTCGAGCATTAGATCGCGTTCTCTGTCCTCTTACCGGAAGCCCTCTTTTATGACGAATTCCTCGGTAACAGTTTATCTTTATCAGTCTGGCTATATTGGAGCTAATCTCCCTTCTGAGTTCTCCCTCTATTTTATAGTTACCCTCTATAATCGTGCGGAGCTTGTTTATTTCTTCCTCGGTAAGATCCTTTACACGAGTATCCGGATTAACCCCGGCGGCAGAGATTATCTTATTAGCAAGAGAACGGCCAATTCCATAAATGGCCGTCAATCCTATCTCCACTCTTTTGTTTGCCGGAAGTTCTACCCCTGCAATTCTTGCCATTCTTTCCTCCCTTATCCTTGGCGTTGTTTGTGCTTCGGGTTTTCACAAATAATCCGTATTATTCCTTTTCTCTTGATCACCTTGCACTTATTACAAATTTTTCTCACCGAAGATCTAACCTTCATTTTTTCTTTCTCCTCTATAGATGATTCTGCCCCGCGAGGGGTCATAAGGTGAAATCTCCAGGATCACCTTATCTCCAGGAAGTATTCTTATGAACTTCATCCGCATCTTACCGCATACGTGAGCCAGGACTTTATGCCCATTGGGTAGCTCTACTCTAAAGGTGGCATTGGGTAAAGTCTCGACCACAATTCCTGAGGTCCTGATTAATTTTTCCTTAGCCACCACTCTCCTCCAGCAACTACCTCATTCCCCATCTATGATCTCCGTCAATATCTTAGGTTCTCCATCTATGATAGCTATACTATGCTCAAAATGTGCAGAGGGCTTACCATCCTCGGTTACCACCGTCCATCCATCAGGCAATACCTTAACCTTATCCCTTCCCTGATTGACCATAGGCTCAATGGCCAGAACCATTCCATCTCTCAATCTTTCTCCAGTTTTTGGCCATCCAAAATTGGGAATAACAGGATCCTCATGAAGAGCTTCTCCTACTCCATGTCCGAACAAATCCTTTACCACCGAATAATTATGTCTTTCTACATAACTTTGAATAGCAAACGAAATATCTCCTATCCTATTTCCGGCCCTGGCCTGTCTTATCCCTTCATAAAGTGCTTCTCTGGTCACTCTAATTAGACGAGCTTTCTCTAAGGATATCTTTCCCACGGGGAAAGTCCTCGCTGCATCGGCATAGTAGCCATTTAACTTTACCCCTACATCAATGCTTACTATATCTCCCTCTTTTAGCTTACGGTTCGAAGGAATTCCATGTACTACTTCCTCGTTGACAGATATACAGCTGTCCGCCGGGTATCCCCTGTAGCCTCTAAAAGCGGATATAGCCCCCCTTTTCTTTATAAACTCACCTATCCATCTATCTATCTGAAGGGTGGTAGTTCCGGGTTTTATCCGGCCCTGAACTTCCTCGAAGAGCTCAGCAATAATTCTTCCGCTCTTCTCAATTAACTTGATTTGACTCCTCGATTTTATTCGAATCACCTATCTCTCTCCCTAAATTCTTATTCCTATAAACCAAGGGAGTCTACTATTTTCTCAAAGACCTCCTCAGGAGAACCTTCTCCTGGGATATCTCGCAAAACCCCTCTCTTCTTATAGTAGTCAACTAAAGGATGAGTAGATTCCAGGTAAGTTTTTATCCTCTTCTTTATCACCGAGGGTTTATCATCTTCCCTCTGATATAACCTTACTCCACAACTTTCACAAACTCCACGTTCATAAGACGCATCACCCTTGCGATAAACACTGCCACACTTAGGACAGGTCAGCCGAGCACTTAAACGATCAACTACTGCTTTCTCACTCACCAGTAGATTAAGTACCAGGTCTAATTTTTTGTCTTTTTCCCTCAAGGTTCTGTCCAGCTCTTCGGCCTGCTGGAGATTTCGGGGAAAACCATCCAGGATAAATCCCCTTTTTTCTTCCTCTATCTTATTTTTTAACAGTTCTAAGACAATGGAATCAGGAACTAACTTTCCCTCCTTCATATAGCTTTCTGCCTGTCTTCCCAAGGGAGTACCCTTCTTGACGGCCTCCCTTAAGATATCCCCCGAGGATATATGGGGTATGTTTAGCTTTTCCGCAAGTTTTTTTGCCTGAGTTCCCTTGCCCGCTCCAGGAGGACCTAACATAACTATGTACATCTTTTAACCTCGCCTACTTCATAAATCCCTTATAATGACGCATTAAAAGATGTGACTGCAGCTGTTGAGCTGTGTCCAGGGCTACCCCAACGGCGATGAGGATAGAAGTCCCGCCAAAGGGAAAACTATTGAACAAAAGCTTCCTGTTGATGATAGGAGGTAGTATAGCGATGAAGGCAAAGAACAGAGCTGCTACAAACGTAACTCGCGTGAGCACAGCGGTAATATATTCAGCAGTTGGTCTTCCCGGACGAAGTCCAGGAACAAATCCTCCATATTTACGAATATTGTCCGCTATTTCCACGGGATTAAAGACGACAGCTGTATAAAAGAACGTAAAGAAGATCACAGCCAAAGCATACAAAATATAATAAATCATGTTATCAGTGCTCAACCATCCGGCAACCTGTTGAGCGAAGGGATGAGGAATGAATCTCGCCACAGTACTGGGAAGTAGCAGTAAGGACACAGCGAAGATTATGGCGATAACCCCAACTCCTCCTATGCGTATGGGAAGATAACTGGTTTGTCCTCCATAAGCTCTTCTCCCCATTACCCTTCTGGCATAACGGATAGGAATCCTTCTTTCCCCCTGGTAGATAACCACCACTGCTGCAGTTATCAATATGGCCAGTATGACAAACAGGAATAGCGAGAAAGGAGTAATCTGACCTGTCCGCATTATCTTCAAGATATTGCCTGTGGCTGGACGAATTTGCGCTACAATTCCAGCGAAGATGATTAAAGAGATGCCATTGCCTATTCCTTTCTCGGTGATCTTCTCTCCTAACCACATCAAAAAGACAGTTCCTGTAACTAAGGTTATTACAGCAGGGAGAAGAAATCCTATCCCTCGAGTAACCACAAAGGCCCCGTTATTCACGTTTTGAATCCAAGCCGTCAGTCCCAGTCCTTGAATAACCGCTATGGGTACGGTAGCATAACGGGCATATTGAGTGATCTTTCGTCTTCCCTCCTCTCCCTGTCTGGCAAGCTCTTCAAGACGAGGAATGGCTACCGTCAAAAGCTGCATGATGATACTTGCACTGATATAGGGCATTATTCCCAGAGCAAAGATGGACAGGCGCCTTAGCGCTCCGCCGGCGAAGATATTCATCAGACCAAAGGCTCCAGTCTGAAAAATGGTACTTTGAGCAAGTGCGTTTATGTTCACTCCAGGAACGGGAATAAAACAGCCAAATCGGAAAACCAGGAACATAGCTAAGGTAAAGAGAATTCTCCTGCGAACCTCAGGAATTTTGAAGATATTTTGAAAATTTTCCCACATCATATCACCTCTGCTGTTCCCTTTGCCTCCCTTATCTTGCTTTCGGCTTTCTTGGAGAAAGAGTGTGCTCTTACCACCAGCGGTTGATGAAGTTTTCCCTGACCCAGAACCTTAACCTTTCCTCTTCCCTTTATCAGACCCCTTTCCCTTAGAACTTCAGGAGTAACTACCTGTCCTTCCTTAAATATGTTCAATTGTTCCACATTGACTATCAGGTATTTTTCCTTAGAAATCCTCTTAAACCCCCTCTTAGGAATTCTTCTTACCAGAGGCATCTGCCCACCTTCAAACCATGGAGCAACCTTGGAACGAGCTTTTTGACCTTTTTGCCCCCGACCGCAGGTTTTCCCATGCCCTGAACTACGACCCCTTCCTAATCTTTTTTTTCTATGAACAGCCCCAGGAGGAGGCTTGAGTATAGATAAATCCATCACTTATCCCCCTTGCGAAGCCTGATAATCTCCTGAGGGTCCTTCAGACTCTCAAGAGCTTTCAGCGTAGCTTTAACCACGTTAATAGGGTTATTGCTCCCTAAGGATTTAGTCAGGATATCTTTTATCCCTGCTAACTCCACTACTGCCCTCACCGCTCCTCCAGCGATTACTCCTGTTCCGGAGGAAGCTGGTTTAAGAAGAACTCGCGACGCCCTGTATTTTCCCATAACCTGATAAGGAATGGTACCATCTTTAATAGGAATGCGCACCAGATCCTTCTTTGCCTTTCTTCTGCCTTTTTGTATAGCCGTAAGCAACTCCTTACCCTTTCCCAGACCTGAACCCACCAACCCATTTCGATTACCCACCACCACTAAGGCATTAAAACCTATTCTTCGACCGCCTTTTACCACAGTAAAGACCCTTCTCAGCATCACCACTTTTTCTTCAAATTCGCCAATATCCTTTTCCGTCTTTTCAGGTTGAGGAACCTCATTTATTGCTTCTCTTTGCACTTTCTCATCCCCTTACATAAAAATTCTGGGTTAAAACTTTATCCCCTGTCTCCTTATCCCGTCCGCTAAGGCTTTAACTCGCCCATGATAAGGATAGCCATTACGGTCGAAAACCGCCTTTGTTATCCCCTTTTCCTTAGCTAATTTGCCTAATTCCTCTCCTAATCGTTTAGCTACTTCCATGCTCTTAGCAGAACCTCCTCTTTTTGCATACTTCAAAGAAGAGACAAAGGCTAATGTCCTGCCCGTACTATCATCTATTAACTGAGCATAAAGATATCTGTTACTCTTGTAGACCGAAATTCTTGGCTTATCTTTGGTTCCAAATATTTTTTTTCTAACCCGTCTCTTCCTTCTCTCCCTGGCTAACCTTTTAGCTTTCACACCTTCCATTCCTTACACTCCTTTCCCCGTTCCTAAAGCCCTCTTGCCTATCTTACGTCTTATCGTCTCCCCTCTGTATCTTATCCCCTTTCCCTTGTAAGGTTCGGGTTTTTTGAGATCTCTGATCCTTGCCGCTACCTCTCCCACCTTCTGCTTATCACAGCCAAAGACTCTGATAGTGGTAGGATTGAGCAGCTCAATCCTCACCTCTTGTGGAGGAACAAACTTCACAGGATGAGAAAATCCCAGCTCCAAAGATAAAACTCCGTTTTCCATTTTAGCCCTGTAACCCGTTCCCACAATCTCCAGAATTTTCTCAAACCCCTCTGAGACCCCTTTTACCAAGTTAAAGATAAGACTACGGGTAGTCCCATGTAAGGCTCTGCTCTGCTTATCTTCCCGGAGTCTCTTGATTAGAATCTGATTGTCCTGAAGCACTGCCTGACAACAAGGAGGAATCTCCTTTGTCAACTTTCCCTGAGGACCCCTCGCTTCAATTACATTGCCCTCTATCTTTACCTTTACCCCCTCGGGGATAGGAATAGGCTTCTTACCCACTCTTGACATATTGAAATCTCCTCCATCACCATATATAACAAAGCACTTCTCCTCCGACCCCTAACCTCCGTGCCTCCTCACCGGTAAGGATGCCCTTCGAGGTGGAGAGGATACAAATTCCTAATCCATTGAGTACCCTGGGTATTTCGTCTCTCTTAACATATTTTCTACGACCAGGCTTACTTACTCTCTCCAGATGAGTAATTACCTTCTGGCCATTATCTGAATATTTTAAGTATATCTGGAGTATCTTTTTGCCTTCCCTCGTCTCAACTTTATAATTCTTCACAAAACCCTCTCTCTTTAAGATAGCGGCTATCGCTTCCTTCATCGTAGAGCTCGGAAGCTCCACCTTGGGTTTGGAAACCATATTAGCATTTCTAATCCTCGTTAACATATCAGCAATTGGATCGGTCAACATCTTTTCGTCTCCTATCACTTTCTTTTACCAACTGGCTTTCTTTACCCCGGGAATAAACCCTTGGTGAGCTAACTGACGGAAACAAATTCTACACAAGCCAAATTTTCTCATATATCCTCTTGGTCGTCCGCAGATCTTACATCTGTGACGCAAACGAACCTTAAATTTTGGTTCTCTTTTAGCCTTTTCAATCAAAGCTTTCCTTGCCATCTCTTCCCTTTCCTTGTAAAGTTGTCATTTCTTAAAAGGCATTCCCAAATAAGCAAGCAAGGCCTGAGCTTCCTCTTTCCCCTTAGCCGTGGTTACTATGGTTATGGACAAACCCTGAGGTCTGCTCACATCTTCATACCCTATCTCTGGGAAGACCAACTGAGTTTCCAAGCCTAAGGTAAAGTTACCTCCTCCATCAAAACCCTTTGGAGAGATACCTTGAAAATCCCTGATTCGTGGGATAGCCAAGTTGAACAACCTGTCTAAAAACTCGTACATTCTCTCCCCTCTCAGAGTAACCTTGCAACCTATAGGCATTCCCTTTCTTAAGTTAAAGCCAGCAATGGACTTTCTGGCATATGTAAGGATGGGTTGCTGTCCGGTAATTAGAGCAAGACTTTTCTTAGCTTCATCAAGTAACTTGGGATCTTTCTTGGCATCACTTACTCCCATATTAACACATACCTTCCTGACCTTCGGAACCTGCATACGATTCCTGTAACCAAACCTCTTCATCATCAATGGAACCACCTCTTCCTCGTAAACCTTCTTTAATCTGGCCATTTTAGATCACTCTTATATTATAAACTTATTTATCCTGTTTATCCTACTACTTCTCCACATTTCTTGCAGACCCTTACCTTTTCCTTTCCCTTCACGGGGTCCTCTAAAATTTTCATCCCGACCCGGGTTCTCTTGCCACAGCGTGAACATATCAACATCACCTTACTGATATAAATAGGAGCTTCTCTTTCGACTATTCCACTTTCCTGACCCCTTCGAGTCGGCCTAATATGCCTTTTGACGATATTTACCCCTTCCACCACCACTTTGCCCTCCTTAGGAATTACCTGCACTACCTTACCACGCTTCCCCTTGTCCTTGCCAGAGAGAACTACCACCTCATCACCAACTTTTATCTTAGCCATGTCCTTCACCTCTCCGTCATAGCACCTCAGGAGCTAAGGAGATTATTTTCATGAAGTTCTTTTCCCTGAGCTCTCTGGTAACCGGGCCGAAGATCCTCGTCCCACGGGGGTTACCTGAACCATCAATCAACACCGCTGCATTTTCATCAAATCTGATATAAGAGCCATCTTTTCTGCGTATCTCCTTTTTTGTCCGGACCACCACCGCTCTGACCACTTCCCCTTCTTTTACCTCGCTGTTGGGAATGGCTTTCTTGACCGAAGCCACAATCACGTCCCCTATTCGGGCGTAACGGCGTGAAGAACCCCCCATTACCCTTATACACATTATCCTCTTCGCTCCTGTATTATCAGCGACTGTGAGTTGACTCTGCAACTGAATCATTCGCTCCCCCTTTTTATTATCTCAACTACCCGCCAGCGTTTCTCCTTGCTTAAGGGCCTGGTTTCCACAACCCTAACTATGTCACCTATCCGGCACTCGTTTTTCTCATCATGAGCCTTTATCTTCCTTTTTCTCCTTATCCTTTTTCCGTATAAAGGGTGAGCAAACTCATGATCAAAGCTCACCACCACCGTTTTATCCATTTTATCGCTTACTACTTTTCCTGTTCTTTCCTTTCTATTTTTCCTCAACTTTCTCTCCTTCTCTTTGTCGATTGATTCCCAGTTCACTTTCACGAAGAACGGTCTTTATACGAGCTATATCTTTTTTAACTTCCCTAATTCTTGACGGCTTGACCGCATGTCCCTGTGCTGCCTGAAGTCTTAAGTTAAATAGTTCACTTTTAAGATCCTTAAGACGTTGATAAAGGTCCTTTCGGGACAAACTCCTTATCTCCTCAATCTTCATAGCGGGACCTCGTTAGAAGAAATAAGGGTGGTCTTGAAGGGAAGTTTATGAGAGGCCAAGCGAAAGGCTACCATCGTTCTTTCTTTATCTGCTCCTGCCACCTCAAATAAAATCCTTCCCGGTCTTATCACCGCTACCCAAAAAGCTGGCTCTCCCTTCCCCTTTCCCATCCTGGTTTCTAAAGGTTTCTTGGTAACTGACTTATCGGGGAAGACTCTGACCCACAGTCTTCCCTCATCTCCTATGGAACGAACTATAGCAATCCTCGCTGCTTCCAGCTGACGGGCAGTGAGCCATCCACCCTCTTGAGCGGCTAAGCCATAATCCCCAAAACTCAACCTTATCCCCCGAGAGGCCTTACCTCTTATTCTACCTAAATGGACCTTTCTATATTTAACTCTTTTCGGTTGAAGCTTCATCTTCAAGTTCCTCCTTGCCTACACGTTCGGGAAGGATCTCTCCCTTATTTATCCATACCTTAACTCCTATGCATCCGTAGGTAGTGTGAGCAGTAGCAACGCCATAATCGATATTTGCTCTCAAGGTATGTAAAGGAAGTTGCCCCTCCATTATCCATTCCTTTCGAGCTATCTCTGCTCCTCCAATTCTTCCCTTACAGGCAATCTTGACCCCTTTTGCGCCCAGATCCATTACCCTGGAAGCAGCCTCTCTCATCACCCTTTTCACAGGTGCCCTTCTTTCCAGTTGAAAGGCAATCCTTTCCGCCAGCAGTTGTGCATCTAAGTCCGGTTGAGTTACCTCCTGTACGTTCAGAAAGACCTTGCCTCCATCTACCAGCTTCTCCAGCTCTTCCTTTATCTTCTCGATAGTTTCTCCCCCTCTTCCGATGAGAATCCCTGGACGAGCAGCAGATATATTTATCCTCACTTTATTAACGGCTCTTTCTATCAATATCTTCGAAATATTAGCGTTCTTGAACCTTTGCATCAGAAAATTACGGATCTTCAGATCCTCGTGTAAACGACGAGCGTAATCCTTCTCCTCATACCACTTACTTTTCCAATCCTGAGTTATTCCCAGTCTCAAACCCTCTGGGTGTACCTTATGTCCCACCACTTAACCTCCTATAAAGTTGACATAAAACGTAGAAGTGAAACGTAAGACGAGAACCTTCCGCTCCTCTCACGCTTACCTCCCACGTTCTATTATTTCGTTATCCAGCACTATGGTAATATGTGAAGTCCTTTTTCTTATTAAATCAGCTCTTCCTCTTGCGCGGGGCTTGATTCTCTTTAAAGTTGGGCCTGTGTTCACTAAAGCCCTCTTCACATAAAGGGTATCTGAGTCCAGATCAAAGTTATTCTCAGCATTAGCTATGGCCGATTCCAAAATCTTTTTTATTTGCCTGGCACTCTGCTTTGGAGTGAAGTTCAGAATGTTTATTGCCTCTGCCACAGGTTTTCCCCGAATAAGCTCAACAACCTTCTGTACCTTACGTGGAGAGACCCTGATATATTTTCCCACTGCTCGAACTTCCATGGAAATACTCCTCTTGGTAGTAAAGAGTGAACAGTGAAGAGTTAAGAGTATTAAAGAATTTCTTTACCATTTATTCTTCACTGTTTACTGATGGCTATTTTGGTGAAATAGTCCTCTTTGTATGTGCTCCATGATGGGTGAACTTTCGCGTAGGAGCGAATTCACCCAGCTTATGCCCCACCATCTCCTCAGTTACATAGACGTGATGAAAGTCCTTACCGTTGTGGACAGCAAAGGTATAACCTACAAATTCTGGAATAATCGTAGATCTTCGAGACCAGGTTTTGATGGGACTTTTCTGACCGCTTTTTTTCATCCTTTCTATCTTTTTTAAAAGGTGTTCCGCCACATATGGACCTTTCTTAACTGAACGACTCATTTTTCACCTCTTATAAATATATATTATTTTCTTCTTTGAACGATCAACTTATCAGATGCCTTCCCCTTCCTGCGGGTTTT
Organism: Candidatus Aerophobota bacterium; assembly: GCA_003648815.1. Taxonomy (GTDB): domain Bacteria; phylum Aerophobota; class Aerophobia; order Aerophobales; family B47-G16; genus B47-G16. The sequence continues at coordinate 20,122 of QMPZ01000007.1, forward strand.
TTGTCCTTTAATAGGTCTTCCCCAAGGGGTGACAGGAGGTCCTCCTATGTGGCCCCGGTCCTCGCCCCCTCCGTGGGGGTGATCTATAGGATTCATCGCCACTCCCCGCACGTGCGGTCGCCGACCTAACCACCTCATCCTTCCTGCTTTGCCGATCTCAACGTTCTCATGATCCACGTTACTTACCCGACCTATAGCAGCTCTACACTCCAAGGGTACCAGTCGAACTTCACCTGAGGGAAGCTTAATCTGAGCGTAGTCTCCTTCTTTGCTTAGAAGTTGAGCCAGCGTTCCTGCTGCCCGAACCAATTGACCACCTGCTCCTTTTTTCAGCTCGATGTTGTAAATGGAGGTTCCTTCTGGAATGTTCCTTAGAGGAAGAAAATTCCCACACTTAGGAGGAGCATTTTCTCCTGAGATTACCTCATCGCCTACCTTCAAGCTTTCCGGAGCGATGATGTACCTTTTTTCACCGTCTTTATAGTGAAGAAGAGCAATTCTCGCTGAACGGTTCGGGTCATATTCAATAGAAGCAACGTAGGCCGGAACTCCTTCTTTATCTCTCTTGAAATCAATCAAGCGATATTTTCTCTTGTGTCCTCCACCTCGATGCCTTACGGTGATCCTTCCCTGATTATTCCTGCCTGCCTTTTTCTTAAATCCTACAGTAAGCCCTTTTTGCGGCTTTGTTCCGGTAAGATCAGAAAAATCAGAATTGGTTCGATGTCTCTTTCCCGCGGATGTAGGTTTATATACCTTTATGCCCATCTCACACTCCTAACTCCTCAATAGTATCCCCTTCTCTCAGCTTTACTATAGCCTTTTTCCAGTCGGGTGTCTTTCCCACAACTCTACCTCGCCACCTTTTCTTTTTTCCCTTAACACGAATGGTTCTCACTTTCTCTACCCTTACCTTAAACATCTCCTCTACGGCCTTCCTTATCTCGATCTTGGTTGCCTTCAGGGGAACCTTGAAAACATACTTATTCTCCTTTAACAAATGAGTGCTTTTTTCCGAAACCACAGGTTCCAGAATGATATCCTGAGGAAGTTTGTTCATCTTTTTAGCCTCTCCTCCAATTTTGCCAGTGCTTGTTTGGTTATAAATACGCTATCACAAGCAAGAACGTCGAAAGCACAAACTAAATGGGCTAAGTTGAGCTCCAAGTTTTTGAGGTTGGAACTTGCCTTTTTCATGTTATCGTTCCATCTGTCAACTATCAATAAAACTTTGCCCTCAACGGAGAAATTATTTAAAAATTCCACCATCCTTTTGGTCTTCGGTTCCTCTATTAAAAATTCATTTAGTACAAAGAAGAGCCCCTCATTTATCTTCTTCCTCAGCGCATCCCTGAGGGCTAAACGCTTTATCCTCCTGGACAAGGGGTATTTAAAACTTCTCGGCTTCGGACCGAAGACCGTTCCTCCCCCTACCCAGATGGGAGAACGGATGCTTCCTGCTCTTGCTCTTCCTGTACCCTTCTGAATCCAAGGCTTTCTTCCTCCTCCTCTAACCTCACCACGTGTCTTAGTGCAAGCTGTTCCCTGCCGCTGATTGCTCTGATAGGCCAATACTGCTTCCCGCAGAACAGCTTGATTGATTTCTCCCGAAAAGATATCCTTGTCCAGTTCCATCTCCTCCACTTCCCTACCCTTAATGTCGTAAACTTTCACATTCACCTTAGCTCTCCGATGCCTTTATCACTAATAAACTGCCTCTTTTGCCTGGCACACTCCCCTTGACTAAAAGGAGGGATTGCTCTTTTTCCACCCCCACCACCTCAAGATTACGAACGGTCACCTTCCTTGCTCCCATTCTTCCGGGCATCTTTTTCCCTTTAAATACCCGAGAAGGATCAGAGGACGCTCCTATGGAACCCGGTCGGCGATGCCACTGTTTTGCACCATGAGAGGCAGGACCTCCCTTAAAGCCATGTCTTTTGACCACTCCCTGAAATCCCTTTCCCTTGGAGATGCCTGTAACGTTGACCAAATCTCCCTTGTTGAAGATATCCACCTTGATCTCCTCACCCACCTTTAGCTGATCTACATCCTCTGTTCTTATCTCCTTCAAATATCTTCTTGGAGCAATCTCGCTTTTCTTAAAATGCCCCAATAAAGGCTTGTTGACCTTATCCTCTGGTAGTTCCTCAAGACCAAGCTGAACAGCAGTATAACCGTCTTTTTCCTTGGTCTTTTTCTGGACGATGACGCACGATTTTGCCTCGATCACCGTCACAGGCACCAGCTCATCGCCGTCAAAGACTTGAGTCATACCCAATTTCTTGCCCAGTATTGCCTTCATCATAATTTTACCTCTACATGGACTCCTGTGGGGAGATTAAGTCCCATTAAGGCATCCACTGTCTTGGGATTAGATTCAAGAATATCTATCACCCTCTTATGAACCCGCATCTCAAATTGCTCTCGAGAGTCTTTGTCTATGTGTGGAGAGCGAAGTACGGTAAACCTGGTTATCTTCGTGGGAAGAGGAATCGGACCGCAAACCTTTGCTCCTGTCCTCTCTATCGTCTCCACAATCCTCTTGGTCGATTGGTCTAAGATCTTGTGGTCGTAGGCCTTTAAGCGGATGCGAATTTTTTGTCCAGGCATTTTTACCTTCCTTTTATCGCTTCATCGTTGAAGCTGAATTTATGGTTTAACTTCCTCAAGTTTTTGAGAGGGTAGCTCCTCGTAATGAGAAAACTCTATACTGGAGATAGCCTTCCCCTTGGTTAAAGAGCGCAGACTCGTAGTGTATCCAAACAGCTCTCCCAAAGGAACATAAGCACTTAAACAGCTTATCTCCTCATCCATCTTCAAATCATATACCTTTCCTCGTCGGGCAGTTATATCTTCCATCACAGTTCCCATAAACTCCTGAGGCACCCTCACCTTCACATCCATTATCGGTTCCAAAAGATACGGCTCAGCTTCTCGAAATGCTTTCTTGAAAGCTATAGAGGCGGCTATCTTAAAGGCAATCTCCGAAGAATCAACCGGATGATAAGAACCATCGAGCAAGGTTACTTTGACGTTTACCACCGGATATCCCCTTATCACCCCCGTCTCCATAGCCTCTTTGACTCCTGCTTTTATAGCAGGTATAAATTCGCTGGGAATGACTCCTCCCTTAATCTTGCTCACAAATATCTCTTCCTCATCCTTTCTCGGTTCAACCTCAAGCAGTACATCTCCATACTGACCCCTTCCTCCGCTTTGTCGGATATATCGGCCACGCGCTTGAGCCTTCTTTCTGATTGTCTCTTTGTAAGCTACTTGGGGTTTGCCCGTCTTTACTCCAACTTTGAACTCGCGTTGCAGTCTGTCAAGGATGATGTCCAGGTGAAGCTCGCCCATCCCTGAGATTATCGTTTGTCCTGTCTCCTTATCCTGACTGACCTTGAACGTGGGATCCTCCTGGGCAAACTTGGACAGACAGGTAACTAACTTGTCCTCGTCTGTCTTGCTCTTTGGCTCGACAGCCATAAAGATCACCGGCTCAGCGAATTTCATCTTCTCAAAGATTATAGGACGCTCTATCTCACAGAGGGAATCTCCTGTATCTATGTCTTTTGGCCCTACAGCTGCTCCTATCTCTCCAGCATATATCTCTCCCTTTTCCCTGCGAATGTTGGCATGCATTTCCAGGATCCTATTGATCCTTTCCTTCCTGTTCTTCGTGGAATTATAAACATATGAGCCAGCTTTTAGCTTTCCCGAGTAAACTCTAAAATAGGTCAACTTTCCCGCATAAAGATCAGTTACTACTTTAAAGACCAAGGCAGAAAAGGGTTCCTCAACGGAGGCAATTCTCTTCTCCTTCTTCTCCGTAAGGGGATTTAACCCCTCTACAGGTGGAACATCCACAGGTGAAGGGAGGTAATCTACGACTGCGTTTAATAAAAGTCGAACCCCCTTGTTCTTCAAAGCACTTCCCCCCAGAATGGGAACTGCTTTATGGGCAAGAGTCATCTTTCTAATTCCTCTTTTTATCTCCTCCGGCTTTAAGGACCCATTTTCTAAATACTTTTCCAAAAGCTCATCATCAGCCTCGGCTACCTTTGTCACCAGCTCTTCGTGAAGACGAAGAGCCTCCTCCCTTAGAGAGTCCGGAATCTCCTTCTCGAAAACCTTAGCGTCCGGCCCATCTCCTTCCCACAATATAGCCTTCATCTCCACCAAATCCACCAATCCTCGAAAGTTCTCCTCCTCACCTATGGGCAGTTGAAGAGGTAAGGGTATAAGGTCAAACTTTTCTTTTATCTCCTTGACCACCTTAAAGAAATCTGCTCCTACCCTATCTAATTTGTTGATGAAGGTAATACGCGGGATACGGTAACGATTAGCCTGTCGCCATACCGTCTCTGATTGAGGTTCAACTCCTCCCACACCGCAGAAGATAACCACTACTCCGTCCAGTACCCTCAACGTCCTTTCCACCTCTACCGTAAAATCCACATGTCCCGGTGTATCTATGATATTAATACAACATTCCTTCCAGAAGCAGGTGGTGACAGCGGAGGTTATAGTAATACCTCGTTCTTTCTCCTGCTCCATCCAGTCCATCACCGCGGTGCCTTCATCGACTTCTCCTACCCTGGATATCTTTCCAGTATAATACAGAATACGCTCGGTAGTGGTGGTTTTGCCAGCATCAATATGGGCAACTATACCGATATTTCTTATTTTCTCTATGGGATAATGTGTCCGCATCTTTTCTCCTCTCCCAACTTCAGAAGTTAGACGATGTCTTGTCTCAACAATCAATAATTTCCTCCCGTCTTACTTCTTTTCACCATCGATAGTGAGCAAAAGCCCGATTAGCCTCTGCCATACGATGGGTATCCTCCTTCTTCTTCACCGCTGGACCTTCTCCTCGTGAGGCCATCATAATCTCTTCAGCTAACTTTTCTGCCATTGGCTTTCCTTTTCTTTCCCGAGCAAACTGGATTATCCAGCGATAAGCTAAGGCTTCCTGTCTTTCCTTCCTAACCTCTACAGGTACCTGGTAGGTAGCTCCTCCCACTCGACGAGGACGAACCTCAAGAATGGGCTTGACGTTTTCCAGAGCTTTCAGAAAGACCTCCAAGGGGTCCTTTTTTGACCTCTTTCTTATAATATCAAAACATTCATAACATATACGTTCTGCTTTGCTCTTTTTTCCATCTCGCATGAGCCTATTGATGAGCTTACTTACCAGCTTACTGTTATAAACAGGATCCGGCGGTACGTCTCTTTTCTTTGCTATTCTTCGTCTGGCCACTTTTTAACTCCTCACTACTCCTTTTTTCTTCCATATTTGGACCGAGACTGTTTTCGTCCTTCTACCCCTGCAGCATCTAAGGTTCCTCGAATGATGTGATACTTTACCCCCGGCAAGTCCTTAACCCTTCCGCCCCGTACTAAGACAATGGAATGTTCTTGCAAATTATGTCCCTCTCCAGGAATATAGGCAGTGACAACCCTTCCATTGGATAACCTGACCCTGGCAACTTTTCTGAGGGCGGAATTAGGTTTTTTAGGGGTAAGTGTCCTCACGCTCACACAAACCCCTTTTTTCTGAGGAGATCCTTCCAGTGCCGGGCTTTTCCCCTTCCTCTTGACAGGCTTGCGCTCTTTTCTTACCAGCTGATTTATAGTAGGCATAATTTACTCC
>QMPZ01000008.1 GCA_003648815.1 Candidatus Aerophobota bacterium
CTTCCACTATTCTGCGAGCAGAAAGTCTTCCGATACCCGGAACTCTTATGAGCTCCTCAAAGTCAGCCTTGTTTATCTCTATGGGAAATCTATCCGGATTTCTTAAGGCCCAGCCAAGCTTGGGGTCGTATTCCTGGGGAAGATTACCATCCTCATCAAAGGGAAGCTCCTGAGGAGTAAATCCGTATTTCCTCAACAGAAAATCGGCCTGATAAAGTCTGAACTCACGAAGAGGCGGACAAGGGGGCACTCCTTCCAGAGGAGTTCCAATGATGGGCATGAAAGCACTATAATACACCCGATGCAGCTTATACTCCTGGTAGAGCTTGCTTGAAAAACTCAATATCTCTCTGTCCGTCTCCCTGGCTGCTCCTACCACCAGCTGGGTGGTAATACCAGCCCTTAAGGATTTTTCCCTGTTAAGCTGGGCAATTTTTCCCAGGCCAGAAAGAAGCTGTGAGGAAAAGTCCTTCGTAGGGGAAAGTTTGGTTAAATACTTCGCGGAAGGTGCCTCCATATTTATGGAGAGCCTGTCAGCAAGACGGAATGCTTCTTCAATCAATGATTCGCTGGTGCCGGGCAATATCTTATAGTGAACATAGCCACGGTAGCCGTATTTGTAGCGAAGAAGATGTAAGGTCGTCAGCATTTTCTCCTCGGATCTGTCCGCAGACTCATAAATAGCAGAGGAAAGAAAAAGTCCATCCACCACTCCCCTTTCATAATACTGGATGAAGAGTCGAGCAAGCTCTTGGGGAGAAAAGCTGACCCTCTTAAAGTCCCTGTCCTTGCGGTTGGCGCAATAAAAACAGTTACCATCGCAGGCATTGTTTTGCAAGACCTTAAACAGTCTTACACAGCGACCTTTCTTCCCTACAGCCGGATAGATGAACTTAAATCGCTGAAATTTTTTACCCTTTTTAGCGAAGATGGAGGGAAAACCGCTTACATCAAACTTAGCCACCTTTCCCAGAATTTTAAGTTTCTCCAGGGAAGAGGGTCTTTTAGCGATGAAAGCCATTTATTTATCTCTCCTTAATGATAACACCGAAAGCCCAACCTGGCACCTCTAAGAAGCTGCATTAATCTACGGATGTGTTCCAACTTTACATTACTCCGTGTATATTAGCAAAATTCTCTCCATTAATCAAGGACGAATCTGAAAAACCACCCTTGACTTTTGTATTCCAGAAAATACAATAACATTGGTGATGGAATTATGCCAGCAAATCTTCCTCCACAATATTATGAGGCTGAACAAAGGTATAGGCTTGCCCAGACCGATCAGGAGAAGCTCACCATTCTGCGCGAAATGCTGGCGATTATGCCCAAGCATAAGGGGACGGAAAAACTACAGGCGGAGCTTAAATCCAGAATTTCCAAGTTAAAAAAGGAGATGCAGAAAAAGCGTACCACGGGCAAGAGGGCTTACGGCTTCCATATACCAAAGCAGGGAGCCGGTCAGGTAGTACTTGTGGGAGCGCCCAATGCAGGAAAATCTCAGATTCTTCAAAGGCTAACTAATGTGCCCGTGGAAATTGCCCCTTACCCCTTTACCACGCGTAAGCCAGCAGTGGGAATGATGAACTTCGAGGACATCAAAATTCAACTGGTGGATACACCTCCTATAACAGTCGAGTTCGTGGAACCATATCTTCCTGGAATCATTAGAAACGCTGACCTTATCCTGCTTGTGGTGAATCTGGGTAGCGATAGTGTCCTGGAGGAAACAGAGGAGGTAAGACAAAGGCTAAGCCAGTTCAAAATAAGCTTAGAAGTTGATGAGGAACAAGGAGAAGGATGGGTGTACAAAAAGACGTTAATGGTAGGCAACAAAATCGATGTAGAAGGAGCGGATGAGCGTTTAGAGATATTGGGCGAGTTATACGGGGAAAAATTTCCCATATCTTGCATCTCAGCTAAGGAAAAAAGGGGATTAAATGAGCTAAAAAAGAAGATCTATAAAGCCCTGGACATTATCAGAGTCTACACCAAACAACCTGGAAAACCTCCGGATCGAGATGACCCCATAGTGCTCAAGAAGGGAAGTACTGTTATTGATGCGGCAGCAGCCATTCACAAGGAATTCGCCTCTAAATTAAAGTACGCCAGAATATGGGATGGAGATAAGCTCAAAGGCCAGAGGGTGGAAAGGGATGGCCTCTTGAAAGAAGGAGATATCCTGGAGTTTCACGTGTAATTTTGCCCATCCCTTTCGGGAAGACAGTGGCATTCACTTCTCCCCTCTTCACCCCACATCGAGCTTGCTCGATCTCCACCACATTCCCATCCACCAATGTGTCTTTCCTCACCTGCCAGGTTAACCTCAGGTAGCTACGCTGATAGCAAGCAGGACAGGTGATGATGGGATTGTTAACTCCCACCTGCAGGCGCTGGATAAAATGATAGCCGCACTGGCACCTTACCGGAAGGTCAATGGTGAAGGTAATCTTTCCTTCAACTGTCCTGTGATGTTTAACTCTTACCTTCAATGGAGGAACTTATGAAGTTAAAATATCACTTCGAATTTCCCTCTAAGTTTCCTTAAATACCTTTAAGATAGTATCGATAACATATTCAACATCTTCCCTTTCCATGGATTGATACAAGGGGATACTAATTTGCCTTCGATAAAATTCTTCAGCATATGGACAGATCCCTTTCTTATATCCTAACCTTTGATAATAGGGCTGCCAATAAATGGGGATGTAATGCACCTGAACACCTAATCCTTTTTTCCTTAACTTTGTAAAAATTTTTCCTTTTTTATCTTTATATTTAGATTTCAATTTGATGGGATACAGGTGCCATGAAGATTTAGCATAATGCCTTTCCACTGGTAAGTCGAAAAAGTCATTGTCTTTGAATGCCTCCTTATAAATTTGTGCTATTTTTCTTCTTCTTTGAATAAATTTATCCAGTTTCTTTAATTGAGACATTCCTAAGGCACACTGCATATCAGTTAATCTGTAATTGTAGCCTAAAAGCTGCATCTCATAATACCAGTCTCCGGGAATAGAACCAAGATCAATCTTGAACTCGGCCTTGTCCTTTGTCACTCCATGCTGTCTAAACATCACAAGTTTTTTATAATATTCTTCATTATTTGTTAAAACTGCTCCCCCTTCACCTGTTGTTATTGACTTTACGGGATGAAAGCTAAAAACAGTCATATCAGAATGAGCGCAGCTTCCCACCTTTATCCACCTGTCGAGTTGGGATTCACACCTGTATTCTGCACCCAATGCATGACAGGCATCCTCTATTATCGCTAAGTTGTGCTTTTTAGCGATCCTTGCTATTTTCTCTAAGTCTACTGGATGCCCACCATAGTCCACCGGAACAATTGCTCTCGTCTTCCCTGTAATCGCCTTTTCTATCAGGTCAGGATTGATATTTCCGGTATCCTCTTCGATATCCACAAACACAGGACGAGCATGGAGGAACAAGGCTGCATTTGCGGTGGACAAAAAGGTAATGGGTGAGGTTATTATCTCATCACCTTCCTTGATGCCCATGACGAAATAAGCAGCATGAAGGGCTGCCGTTCCTGAGGAAAAGACCATGGCATATTTTGCGCCGCAATACTTAGCAAGCTCTTTTTCAAATTCACTCACCTTCGAGCCCTGAGTGATCCAATCGCTCTTTAAAACTTTCACCACCTCTTCGATATCCTTTTCATCTATCCATTGACGTCCGTAAGGAAGGTAGTTTCTTTGCATTTTGGGATACCCTAATAGATCCTATAATTTGTTGTTTTGGTAAGATAAGCTTCTCCACTACGATTTATCCACTCCTTGGTCCTTTCTATCCCTTCCCTTAAAGAGGTGGCCGGTTTCCAGTTTAAGAGCCTTTTGGCCTTGCTGTGGTCGCAGATGAGTTTTGGAATCTCGCTTTGCGGATGAATATGAGGGACGTGCTTGATCTTTTGGGAATCGTCAGCTATTAGCTCAGCTAAATGATTTATGGAGATATCCCTTCCGGTTCCTATGTTTATGATTTCCCCCCACACCCTGCTGGATAAGGCTGTCCTTACTATTGCCTCGGCGCAGTCCTCCACGTATAAGAAGTCGCGAGTCTGTGTCCCCCTGCCGTAGACTTTCAAGACTTCCCCCTTTAGAGTTCGCAAGATGAATATGGAAATTACCCCGCCCTCACTGTCTGTCCTTTGGAAGGGACCATAGGTATTAAATGGACGAAGAATAGCTACAGGCAGTCCATATCCGTGATAATAGGATAAAGCCAGGTTTTCGGCAGCTAATTTTGTGGCAGCATAGGGGGAGAGTGGACAGACGGGATGATCCTCATCGATGGGTTTACCATCCCTTGCTTTTTTGTAAACCATGCATGTACTTATCAGTACCACTTTCGTATCCTTCTTCCTCGCCTCCTCTAAGATGTTAAAGGTTCCCCTTACGTTTACCTCAAAGCATTCCTCAGGATTGATGAGGCTCTCCTGCACGTTGATGGCAGCCGCAAGGTGAAGACAGGCGTCGAAGTCCAACTCGAATAGTTCTTCAACAAGGCCCCTCTGGAGGATGTCCCCCTCTACGAAATTAAAACGAGGGTCTTTCTCGAATTCAAAGATATTGTCTTTCCTTCCACTGGAGAGGTTATCCAGCACCCAGACATCACATTCCCTTCCAAGTAAATATTTCACCACCCATCTCCCTATAAATCCCGCTCCTCCGGTGACCAGAACTTTCATCATATTAACCTCTCCTCTTGCAGAAGTCTCCTAATTTCGTCCCTGCTCAAAAAAGGTCCTCTTTCCGAGGTATAGTGATTGTCTCCTTTGGGAATATAGGCATCAGGATAAAGATACTTATCTTCTCCAGCCTCCCTTAGTAGAGGCAGTATTATGTACATATCATCTCTTTCCAGGGACCTTGTTTCCTCATCCTTAGTCATTAGCTCCTCATAGAGTTTCTCTCCCGGCCTGATGCCAATTTCTTTTATGTTGGTGTGAAGGCCAAGCGAGTCCTTTATCACCTCCACCAAATCCATAATCCTGATCATCGGCATCTTTGGGACAAAGACTTCCCCTCCCTTGGCCAAATAAACGGCCTTGAAGATAAACTCCGCTGCTTCCTTCAACGACATTATAAACCTGGTCATCCTTTTACTGGTCAAGGTAATCGGCTTTCCGTTCATCAGCTGATTTTTAAACAGAGGAATAACTGAACCCCTTGAGCCCAGGACGTTTCCGAACCTGACGCTGGCAAATATCGTCCGACGCCTTCCCTTATAAAAGTTGGCAGCGGTGAAAAGTTTTTCGGCTACAAGTTTTGTTGCCCCCATAGTGCTGACGGGGTTCACAGCTTTGTCCGTTGAGGCAAAGATGACCTTTTCCGCATTCACCTTCAAAGCAGCGTTTATCACGTTTTGAGAGCCGTATACATTGGTATTTATCGCTTCAAAGGGATTGTATTCACAGGAGCCAACATGTTTTAAGGCGGCTAAGTGAAAGACTATATCTACCTCCTCCATGGCCATCTCCAGCCTTCTGAGATCTCTTACATCTCCAATGAAATACCTTATGTTTTTTACCTGGCCAAGTTCTTCTTGCATATGAAACTGCTTTGTCTCATCCCTGCTGTAAATGCGAATCACCGAAGGATTCAAGGGGAGAAGTCTTCGGGTAATTTCCCTTCCCACTGTTCCCGTTCCTCCGGTAATCAGTATTTTTTTCCCCCGGAAATAATTTCCCTTTCTCAAAGAACGTTCTTCCTCCTCATCCCTGATGTTCCCATCACCTTTGAGAATTCTCTTGGCTCCCTTTATGGTATATCCTCTTTCCTTCAAGAGCTCTTTAATCCTTAGCAGCTTTTTTAAGTCTTCATCGCTATATCTTCTGTGTCCTCCTTTGCTCCTGTATGGCTTGAGGAAACTGCCAAATTCCCTTTCCCAGTATCTTAAGGTATGTTCCTTTAATCCTGTCCTGTGGCACAATTCCCCTATGGTTAAGAAACCATTCTTCATTTTTGCCCTCACCTCTCACATTTCCGCATCTCACCTATATTATCGACAGAATGGACAAAATGCTTTAACTTTATTAGGCAAAATTTATACCAAATTATATTTTTGACTTCAACAAAGATTTGACATTTACCCCTGAACTTATATCCTAAGAGGAATAATCTACAAGGAGGCAAGCTTGAAAAATTGGAAAGATAACCTGCTTTCTAAGGGGTTTTTAATCGCAGATGGAGCATGGGGGACGGAGATGATGAAACGGGGTTTATCCAGTGGGGAGTGCGCAGAGCTGTGGAATCTGAACCGACCCGATGATGTTCGAGCAATTGCCAGAGCTTATCGCGAAGCTGGGGCGAACATCATATTGACCAACACCTTTGGAGCAAGTCCCATCAAATTAAAAAGGGCAGGCGTCTTGCATCTGGTAGGCGAGATAAACAGAAGAGGAGTGGAGCTGTCCAGGGAGGTAGCTGGAGATTCCCTGGTATTTGCCTCCATCGGCCCCACAGGCGAGTTTATGCGGCCCCTGGGCACGCTCACGGAGGATGAGATGATTGCCTGCTTTGCAGAACAAGTCAGAGCCTTTGTGGAAGGGGGAGCTGATGGGGTGATCATTGAGACGATGTCAGACCTTAACGAGGCGAAATGTGCCGTAAAGGCCGTTAAGGAAAATTCTGCGCTTACCATAGCTGTATCCATGACCTTTAGCAGAACAAAGGCGGGTTTTGCCACCATGATGGGGATAACTCCGGAGCAGGCAGCTGTCGAGCTGGAAAAGACCGGTGCAGATATTGTAGGGTCAAACTGTGGTTCAGGAATTGAGGACATAATAGAGGTCATACGTATCATGCGCTCAGCTACTTCCCTTCCCTTATGGGCAAAGCCAAATGCAGGTGTCCCCCAGCTGGAGGAGGGAAGGCCTGTTTACAAGCAAAGTCCTGAGGAAATGGCAAGCTTCGTTCCTGAGCTGATAAAAGCAGGGGCAAACATCATCGGCGGCTGTTGTGGCACCACACCTCAACATATAAAGCTGATTGTAGAAAAAAGCCGAAGCTGTGCGGACATAGCTCGCAGATATCTTACCCATCTCAAGCTCTAACTTGTTTTCAAATTTTCTCACATCCATCCATACTCATAGCCTGTCTGGTACATAGTCACGATGTTCTCTGGAGGACTGACCGCCTGAATGTTGTGGCAGGGAGCAAGGATGTAACCGCCTCCTTTTCCCAAAATGCGGATGTTGTCCATTACTTCCTGGCGTACTTCCTCCTTTGAGCCGAAGGCCAGAGTGTATTGATTATCCATTCCTCCATGAAAGATTACCTTATCGCCAAAATCTCGCTTGAGGGAGACACGGTCCATTCCCTTGCATCGCCATTGAATGGGATTCAGGATGTCGATGCCCGCTTCTATCATCTCTGGAAGAATCTGGCGAATGGCCCCATCGTTGTGATGAAACACGAAGGCACCGGCTTGATGAGCAAGGTCGATCATCCGCTTCATCCGGGGAAGGAGAAACTCGCGAATTTGCTGGGGAGAATACATCAGGCCCTCCTGCGAGCCCATATCTTCCGCCACGTAGGTGAGCATAACCTTGCCAGGAATCGCTTCATAAATACGCAGGGTGTTCTGGTAGCAGAAATCAAATAGCTTATCCAGACAAAAATGCACCATTTCAGGATTAAGAATCAAATCCATAAAAGCTTGCTGCTGACCACGCAGGTTCTTATATATCAAGAAAGGCTCCGAGCCGCCACCGCGAATAGGATAGTCCTCCTTCCCGATGATCTTTTTGGGAATTACCGAATAATCATACCAATCCAGGCTGGGCCAGCGATAATTTTTCTTAATCTCCTCAACTGTCTTATATTTAGATAGAGGATGATAAATGCATTCCCTATATACCCCCGTTCCGTAGTCCACATCCCTGTAGCGGCATCCAAAGATATCACAATCCTTCGGAAGAGCTGGCCCAACGTACTCAGGATGTACATCGATGACATGGTCGATATGCAGGCGTTTGAACAGTTCCTCCTCGCTTTCGCATTTTAAATACCTCATAAGCTTTCTGGTGGTCTCCGGGGTAGCCCAGTAGTCCATAGGAATTCGATCGGGCTTTTGACGGTTGAGCACGGCAAGCCAGCGTTCCCTCGGTGTCATGCTTTCCTTGGGCATAGTTTCCTCCTTTTTAGTCATACTGCTAAGGAAGCTTCCTTCCACCTGGACTTTATCTTCTTTATCTCTGGTCTGGATTCAAACTCCTCAGGCTTGGGAATTCCAAAGGTCTCCCGTTTGACATCCAGATAATAAAGGTAATTCTCAAAGGTCACATCAGGAGGACAGCGATGATCCACGTGAGGAATCCAACCTCCCTCAAGGACATAAGGTTTTATGCGTTTTATCTCTGCCTTGATGGCCTCTTTTCCTGCGATGAGAGCACGTTTGTCAACTCCGCCGAGGATGACTACCTTATCCTTGTATTTTTTGCGAATGGCGATGGGGTCCGAGCCTGCAGCTACCTCCACGGGAAATATGCCGTTTACACCTCCCTCCAGCCAGGGATCAATCATCTCATTGATATTGCCATCACAGTCGGTGTAGATGATATCACAGCCATTTTCCCTGAGAATGTCGGTAATACGCTTATAGTTTGGGGTGAGGAACTTTCGGACCATCTTTGGAGAGATGATGGGCCCCTGTCTGAAGCACATATCCTCCCAGCCTGCTCCATAGTCTATCCTGATCTCCTTTGCACTGCGCTTTATCACCGAACAGGTCAGATCCGCGAGGTGGGAGACCATCTCCTGGACCAGCTCAGGATCATCATAGCACATCATGGCGATGCCCTCAAATCCTGCCCAGTTGCGCAGCCATCCGAAGAGACTGCCGATGCTGATGCCCACGGGCTTGTCCCAATCCGGGTCGTTGTAACGAGCCTTAATTTCCTCCCAATCCTTCCGATTTTCAGGATAGCGAACCTTCAGCTTAGCATCCAGTCGAGGCTTGAAAATCTCCTCCCATTCCCTGCGTCCCTTAAGGGGAAACTCAAGATAATGGGGAATTGTGGAGGTTCCGTCCTTGAAGACCTTCTTCTTTACCCCATCGGTGTCCATGATGATTTGATACTTTTCGGTTTCCTCAATTACCTTACGTTCGAATTCTGGATAAAGTCCCAATATTACCGGAACTTCGCTGCGGGCGGAAAACCCAAAATACCTTTCCGCGGCAGCGTTGTCGTTTATCTCCTCTGGAAGTCCCTGCTCGTGCCACACCTTAAAGGTCTCATCCCAATAACCAAACTCCTCATCAGGAATATGATCCACCGGCTGAAAGTGCATACAGCGAATCCATCTTTCTCGATCCGTCATATAAGCCTCCTCACCTTATTTTCTAATTTTTAACATCCTTTCCAGAGCTTTTCTCGCCCTTATGGCTATATCATTTGGAATCTTGACCTGATATTGCATTTCCTTTAAGGACAGGGCCACCTTCTCCAAGGTTATCAGCTTCATGTCCTTGCAGATGGCCCTTTCTGAGGCTGGATAAAACTTTTTGTCAGGATTTTGAGCTTTCAGTTTATGAAGCATGCCCACCTCTGTGCCCACGATGAATTCCTTGAAGTTATTTTCCGAGGCATATTTTGCCATCTGAGCTGTGGAGCCCACATAATCTGCCAGCTCTATTACCTCAGGTGGGCACTCCGGATGGACCATAACCCTTGCCCCGGGATACTTCATCCTTTTTCGTCTTATGTCCTCCTTTCCAATGTTAAGGTGATGGACATAACAGAAGCCGTCCCAGCTGATAACTTTCTTGTTCGTCCTGGAGGCGACGAACCTGCCCAAGTTTTTATCTGGAAGAAACAAAATCTCCTCTTCCCTTAAGGAGTTGACGACATCCACGGCATTCGCTGAGGTGCAGCAAATATCGCTTTCCGCTTTGACCGCAGCAGACGAGTTCACATAGCTCACCACTGCAGCGTTGGGATATTTTTTCTTCATAGCCCTCAGCTTTTCCAATGTGGCCATATCTGCCAGGGCACATCCTGCATCTTTGTCAGGCAAGAGGATGACCTTATCGGGATTGAGCACAGCAGCCGTCTCGGCCATAAAGCGTACTCCACAGAAAACAATTACCTCGGCCCTTATGCTGATGGCCATTCGACTCAAACCCAAGGAATCTCCAGTAAAGTCAGCTATGTCCTGAACCTCACCTCTCTGGTAAACGTGAGATAGGATAACGGCGTTTCTCTTTTTCTTAAGTTCTTTTATTTCCTCAATTAGCTTTTCCATGGCTTACTCTTTTCATCTTTTTCTTACCACCATCTGCCCCTCTCCTTATATATCCTGATGAAGTTCTCAATTGAACGATCATAGCTCTTTTCCACATCGTCAGGAAAGAAACAGGCTGGCAGCTCCCCCATGCTCCAATGATACCTTATACACTCACAGCAAATTCCTTTTCTGCTACAGGGCTCATAGGTGCAGTTACACCTTTTCTTGTTTTGTTCGACGCTGCATTCTCGCATAGCTTATCCTCCTCCTATCTTAATGATAAGAGAATTTCCCCGAAATATTAGCAGTTTACCTTCCTTCCAGCCAGTCCTGATAAAACCTCTTCATGTCCCGCTCAGGCTCACACCTTTCCACATCTTCCTTTCTAAAAGAAATCTTATACTCCTCAATATAGCTTAACAGAAGCTCATAGGCTCGATTGATCTCTGCCATCCTTTTCTCATTTTCTCTTCTTTCTGCCTCATTACGGTATCTGTCCGGATGATGCCTCTTCACCATCGTCCTGTAAGCCTCCTTTATCTCGCTGACAGTGGCTTCGCTGGAAAGACCAAGCAACTTCCTCGCCGCATTTATCTTCTCAAAGTTAAACTCAGCCATCATCGAATCCGGTCAAATCTTTTTGCTCCTAAGAATTTATCCTATTCTATCATATCATACCTTCTCAGCCAACTCTCAATTCCCTAAAATTCTGTTCCTCGAGCATAAGCCTTTCTCCATAGTTGGGGATTAACTCAAGGTCGATATGTTCCACCCTTCCCACCGACTTTTCCGCAAGCTCCCTTCTCTTTCTGGAAAGAAGCATCTCCTTTGCCCCTTCGGCAGCAGCATTTCCTACCTGGACTATCCTTTCCAAGGAAACCGCGGGTACCAGCCCTATTTCCCTGGCGTTTTCCTTGTCGATAAAGGAGCCAAAGGAACCTGCTAAATACACTCTGTTCACTTTTTCCGTGCCTATTCCGGCTTTCTCCAGCAAGACCTTTATTCCGAGGGAGATAGCGGCTTTACTCCACATCAGGCCGTTTTCTCCCTTTATCTGGTTTTGAGTTATATAAATCCTTTCCGTGATCTTGAATATCCTTCCTTCTTTAAGGTATCCGTTTTCATCCATCTTTCTATTTTTGATCAGCTCTGCCAGCAGGTCAATTATTCCCGAGCCACAAATTCCCACCGGCTCCACATCGCCTATGGTCCTCCACCTTATTCTACCGCCATCTAAGCTTATCCTCTGAATTGCTCCCTTTAAGGCAGGCATGGGCTCCAGAGCCGGTCCTGCCGCACAGGATGTCGCAATTATCCTATCCTCGCACTTTAACACTACCTCTCCGTTTGTGCCGATATCTATGGCCATGATTACCTCGTCACAGTCGTCGAACAACCCCGTCGAAAGACAAACAGCTGTCGTGTCTGCACCTACATGAGAGCCTATCAGAGGAGCACCATAGACGTTGGCGTTCTCATTTATATTCAGGGAAAGCTGGCAGGCTTTTCTGTTTAGAAAGGTTGGGCCCCCCTCCAGTTCAGTTATTGATTTGAAGGGTCTGACTCCGATACTCTGCACATTCAGGCCGAAAAATATGTCCCTCATAGTACTGTTTCCAACTATGACCATCTCGTAAATCTGATTCTTATCGCAGGGCATCTTCTCTATCTGCTCGTTGAGGTAAGAGATTAACCTTCTGTGAAGCCGACCAGGGTTTTCTCTGTCATATATTATCCTGCTTATGACATCATTTCCATCGATCGTTCTCTGAGGGTTCTCGAAGGCCAGGGTGTGAACAAGGTCCCCACTTTCGAGGTCTAAAAGGTGCAGAACAATCGTGGTAGTTCCTATATCTGCAGCTATTCCATAAATATGACCACGGTATCTGTCGATCTCTTTCCCATCAAATACGACCTTGCTGCCCACCCTTCTGGTCAAGGGGTCCAATCTTATTTTCCTTC
The DNA here is from genome assembly GCA_003648815.1 of Candidatus Aerophobota bacterium. Classification (GTDB taxonomy): domain Bacteria; phylum Aerophobota; class Aerophobia; order Aerophobales; family B47-G16; genus B47-G16. Next base: position 12,213 of record QMPZ01000008.1, read on the forward strand.
CCCTTCCCCTGCTGAAAATTTGCTCAAGAGCTCCGTGATGAAGGACCCTCACGTATATATCCGTGGACTCATCCTCAACAAGAGCCTGACAGGCCAGTCTTTCCCCCTCACCCAGCTCTTTCTCAAGCTCCGTTTTATTGTTTAAGGCCTTATGGCCTTTTTCGATGAAGACCTTGCACTCCTTGCATTTTCCCAGGCCCCCACAACCAGAGCTTATAGGTATGCTTAGCTCCTTAGCATAATCTAAAATGCTTTTCCCCTTGCGAAGTTTTGCCCTTTTACCAAACTGTGGGAAATAAATTTCGTGCTCCATTATATCTTGTCCTTCTCAGCAGTTTTCGAGTTAAACTTCAATTAATTTATAACGTCGCGTTCCGAGACCTAACCTCTCGGCGTATTCTATCTGCCATTCATTCTCTATGGTTGGGAACAGGCCCTTAAACTTGTTCTTTCCCGGTTCAAGCTTGCTCTTCAACGCTGTTCCCTTTATCCCTTGCTGAGCGTTCACCAGGTCCAATGAGGCCTGTTCGATGGCCACCGGATCCCTGGAAGCCAATATCCCCACGTCGGGGACTATGCTCGCATCGCTCCAGGAAGCACAATCGCAATCCGGGGTAATGTTCATTAAAAAGCTAAAGAACCCGACCTTGTCCTGTTTATCCTTCAAGGCCGCATAGACGTATTCCACCATCTTCTCATGCAGGTTCTTCGATGACTCGTTCCACATTATGGAAATAGCACCTGTTGGACAAACTGTCACACACTCCATACAGCCTATGCATTTTCCAGAATTTATGTGTGATTTCTTATTCTCAATAGTTATGGCCTCAGCCGGGCACCATCTTTTGCACCTTGCACAGCCAATGCACTTGTCCTCATTGACCGAGGGAAGTACATTGGCGTGCATTATCTGCTTTCCTGCCGGACTGGCAACCCCCATTCCCACGTTCTTCATCGTCCCCCCAAAACCTGTCCCACCATGTCCCTTAAAATGAGTGACCACAATAAGAGCATCGGCATAATAAACCTCATTGCTGATTTTAGCCGACTTTATGTGTTTTTTGTTGATCTCCACCTCTGTATAGCTTCTTCCCCTAAGTCCGTCGGCGATGATGATGGGCGCACCGACGGTAGAATAGGAGAAGCCATTGGCGATGGCCGTATTCAAATGGTCCACCGCATTTTTCCTTGAGCCGCGATAGAGGGTGTTGGCATCGGTAAGAAATGGCTTTCCTCCTTTTTCCTTAACCTGTTCCACAATTTTTCTAACATAAATAGGTCTTATAAATCCGGTATTTCCCGCCTCACCGAAGTGGAGCTTAATGGCGACCAAATCGTCCTCCTTGATTATCCTGTCAAAGCCTGCTCTCTTGAAAAGCCTGCCTATCTTGTTCAACAGGTTGTTCTCTCTGGAATTGCATCTGACGCTGGCAAAGTAGACCTGACTTTCCATCATTACCTCCCCATGTTTTTTGTTTTTTATATAGCAAAGAACTCACAGATTATCAACCTTGTGCGGCTGAAGATTTTTATGAAAACTATAATACAATAACTAAAAAATAAAGACAAGAGCTCATCTCTCATCCGCTCTTGTCCTAACTTAGTGTTTTCTGTACTCCTTAGCTTCTGTTCGACTATCACCTCCCTTGCCCATTTATAACCTTAGCAACTCTGAGCTCATGGCAGAAAAGATACAAATCCCATCACTCTCTCAATCCTAAAAGCCGATCTATCTTCGCCTTGTCAAATCCCACAACTTTTGCCCTGCCAATTAGAAGAACCGGCACGCCCATCTGTCCCGTCATTCTCACCACATCCTTGGCTGCGTCCGGATCCCTGTCCACCTTTATCTCCTTTACCCTTATTCCTTTTTGCCGAAGATAATTTTTCGCCCGATTACACCACGGACAGGAACTCGAAGAGAAAAGAATGACCTTAGGATGTCTTTTAGGTTTCATTGGACTTGCCTCCTGAGAATAATCTCCAGTTTTACTCTGTGGCCAAAAGGGTATCTATTATTTTCGAGTGTCGCCTCTCTTAATAAAAGCTGCGCTTATTAGTGCTATTGCCGCTCCTGTAAGACATATGAAAAATACTCCCCGGTAGCCAGCTACAGAATAGCCACTTTCTACCCTTCCAGCTATATCGAGAGCAAATCCAGTAAGCGTCTGAAATAGCATAACTCCCAGAAAGACGAACACATTGATAAACGAGGCTGTGGTGGCAAATGTGCGTCGAGGGTAGTTCTCATTTACCATTGCACCAACTAATACCACAGAACTGGCGGAAAAACCCATTAGAAAAAATATCCCGTAAAGGCTCTCATAACTTAAACTCTCCGGGAAAAGCGCTATAAGAGCCCACATGCAAAGAAAAACAGAAAGCCAGCCTGCAAACACATTTTTTCTTGAGATAGATACCTTATCGCTCAAAACACCTATAGCCGGAGCTCCGATTATCATTCCAAGGGCAATGCTCATCACGGCATTGCCAGCTGTTGTCCGAGTCACTTTGTAAACATTCACCAAGTACGGAACTGCCCATAGCCCCTGAAAGGCCATCAAGGCCCCATAAGCACAGGAGTTAGAGAGGACAAGCAGCCAGATGTTTCTCGATGAAATTAGCCCTTTGAACAGCTTCCCAAATTGAATTTTATCCCCTAAGGGAAATCTATCCCTTAAAAATAAAATGCTGAGTATTAAAAGTCCTAAAATTATAAATCCAACGCTTAAAAAACAACTTCTCCATCCCAGGCTTTCAACTAAGAAGGCCAAGGGAGCAGTGGCGAAAATTGCTCCCGCATTTCCTACAGCCAAAAGCACTCCATTTAGTCCGGCGAACTGTCTTTCATGGTACTGAGAGGATATAAATTTAGCTGTAGGAATATATATGCCCCCTACCCCCAATCCAATTAAGGCCCGGCCAAGGGTGGCCACAACAATGTCTTGCGCAAGAGCAAACATCATCGTTCCCAGAAAGGAAAGCAAGGTGAACATCAAAATTGTTCTCCTTGTCCCTAAGACATCTGAGAACATACCTACTGGCAGTTGAGCCCCTGCATAGGAATAAAAGTAGGCCGAGGACATTAGACCCAAGGAGGTAGCACTTATGTGAAATGTTCTTATCAGATCTAAGCTGATGACCGTGAGGGAAACTCGATGAAAATAAGAAAAAAAGTAAAGAGCTGCCAGTATAATAAATCCTAAATTAGCACTGTTTCGAAAGATTTTTCCCTTCATTCCTCCTATACTACCTCTAATATCTTCCCCGCACCAACTTCCAAAAAATTCTTTTTATACTCCTTTTTAAATATTTCTATTGCCTCCTCTCCCGTGCAATGAGTCGGCCCAGCTTTCTTTACCCCTAACTCGCGAAACCTTTTTACTATCATCTCCACCACTCTTTCGTCTTTATCCATTAAGTGAAATCCACCCATGACCAGATATATGCTCTCAGACAAATTTTTCTTTACCTCCTCAATGATCTTGATTATCCCCGGATGAGAGCATCCGGTTATAATGATGAGTCCAGATTCAGTCTTTATTATAAGGGAGTGCTCAGATAAACGTCCACCTCCATAGTAAGTTGATAGCTCGCCACTAAGATATATGTTCGGCATAATCTGGGTAAATTTATCTTCCTCTATTAGCTTAGCTCCAAAACCTTTAACTTTCTCCTTAAACGAGGAAGAAAAACTGGAAAGACCATAGACCTTCACTTTACTATTCTCCCTCAAAAGTCCACCGAGTCCACCAGTATGATCGTAATGGTCATGGGAGATGACCACGGTAGAGATATCCTTGGGAGAGATGTTCATCTTCTCCATATTTCCAAGCAAGACCTTCTCGTTTTCTCCTGTGTCGAAAAGAAGATCCTTGCCCACCAGGCAGGAAAAACCCCAGCAAACTTCAAGCCTTTCATCGTGCAGCCTGTTATCACAGATCACCTTAAGTTGCATTTCATCCTCCTTTAAGATTGTCCTTTAAGACTATATCTCCCAACTTGCAACCTATGTCCTTAGCTATTATTGGACATTTTGCCTTGAGGAGAAAGAAGACATTCTTCTTTTCCTCGGAAAGAGTCTCATAGTTTCCCTGTCCTTTGCTGATGATCATCTTAGCTTGCCTATAGTAGCTTAAAAACTCCTCCGAGCAATGACGAAGGATAGTTCCTGGAGCATCACAGCCCGAGGAGATGACCTTAGCCACCTCATCCATCTTGCAAAAAAGAGCATCATCCATGGTAGCATCGTTTATGATTGGCCCTCCTCTCACGACGTAAATTACTCTTCTGTGCAGTTCCTCAATTAAGATGCGGTCAAATACCACCTCCCCTGAGTTATCCGCTATATATAGTATTTCCTCCACATTCTCGAGGGCATTCTTAAACTCAGCATAATCAAAAATGGCAAAATCCTGCTGGAGGGTGGACTCCAGTTCTTTTTCCATATTGTTAAATCCGCCACTTGCCATGTTCTTCACCCCAAAATCGATGATATTTCCAGCGATAGCTATCTTTATGGCCGTATATAAAGGATCGCGTGCCTCCTTTACCTTCTCCTTCAGCTTGGGATAAAGTCGTAGGGCAGCCCTGTTGTATTTATTTTTAAGCTCCATATAAGGGTCGGATGAATTTGTGAACTCACGAACAATCTTGTAAATTATCCTTCCCATCTCCGGAGGAGTGCTACTTAAGGAAAATTCAGGAACTATCCTGGCTATCTCATCCAGGACTTTTTTCTGTTTTTCCACATCCTTGGTGGCAATCCGAGCTGCTTCCAGTCCCTGTCTGAAAAAACAAGGTATACAATCCAGATAAGTCTTCATCCTCCACTCCTTTTTCTTTTTTTAATGATTGCCAAGCCAATGAACGCCCCCCTGAGCGTCTTTTCGGAGCGAATTTCGATATCATCTTCGTCAGCACTTACACACCCTCTTAAAAGCTTTCGCAGCTCCCTTACGGAGTAAAATTTTGCCCTCCGGTAAGTGCTTTCCTTAAACAAAGCCTTCAACTTCCGCCTGAAGGCAAGAAAGCTCCATTTTCCCAGAACCCCCAGGAATATCTTTTCCCTGCTTACCCTGAAAGCTTCGCGCAAGGCCTTCTGGGGCTCAGATAAGAACTCCAGGACAGTTATGAGGGTAACCACATCAAAGGAGTTATCGGGAAAGGGGAAACTGCAGGCATCTGCCTGGATAAATCTAATTTTCTCACTTTTTATCTTGCTTCTGGCTACCTTCAGCATTTCCGTTGAAATATCCATCCCCACCACCTTGAACCCCAGATCATGAAACCAGAAGGAAAAATGTCCCGTGCCACATCCCACATCTAAAAGGCTCTGGCCTTTTTTAAAATCAACCAATTTCAAGAAAAGCTGCTTTTCTAATTTATCGGCATATCTGCCATAAGAGGTCTTATACCACTTATCGTAATTTTGAGCAAGTTTTTCTGCAAACAAGGCCGACAAGTTTACACCTTTTTGTATTATAGCTCTTCCTTTACTCTCTGAATTTTTTCCTTCATATCAGAGGGTTTGTCTCGACGGTCATCTATCTTTATGGTGGTTACCACTCTTTTTATCCCTTGAGTAAATGTGGCCAAATGCATCTTTTTGGCTAGCTCAAAGAGATCGTCTAATTTTCCCTCCACTATTGTTCCCATGGAAGTTAACTCATAATTTACTCCTTTCTCTTTTAGGATTTTTACTGCCTGAGCAATGTACCTACTCACCGAAGGAGTCCCCGTGCCTAAGGGAACTATGTTTATTTCCATTATCGCCATTTTATTCTCCTAATTTTTGCTCTTTATCAACTTTTCTAAAGTTTAAAATATATCCTTCTGTATATCTATCTTCGTGGATAAGCGTTTTAAAGTGTTTACTTTCAAGACGAAAACTCACTCTTTCTATTTCCTCTTTTACCTCGTCCAATCCCATATGCTTTGGGTAAACTGAAAGCAGGCTATTAGGCTTCAAGACCCTGTAAACTTCCTTAAGAAGCTGTTCTCTCTCACTTTGCGAAAAGTAATAGACGTGCAGAACATCGTAAAGCAAAACCACATCAACCGATTTATCCTTTAAGGGGATCATAAGCTCTCCAGATGTTTTTATCTCCTCTATATTCTCCAATCCAGCTGATTTAGCCCGTTCCGTTAATTTGTTTAACTTAGTTTCATCCTTATCCAGAGCATAAACTTTTCCTTCTTTTCCAACCACTTTTGCTGCAGGAATTGCATAGTTGCCGGAACCGCATCCAAAGTCCAAAACGAGGTAACCTTTTTTTATTCCTATTTTTTTAAAAACTTTCTCTCCCTTTTCCCGTAGCCATTCCTCTACATCACCTGTCATTTTTCTTTCCCCAGATATGTTTTCCTGTTAAATTTCTCTTAGGGAATCCAAGGGAAACGAATGAGATGGAAAGCATCATAACATGGAATGAAAAGCTTACCGATGAAGACCTTAATTCCCTTAAATTTATCTATACCAGATATGGTAATGACAATGACTTATAGGTTTTGAGAATTCAAAGGTAATTTTTATTGGAACATGATTGACCTCGCCTTCGTAAACAAGCATTTTATCCGTTAAATACTTAAACTTGTAAAGATCAATTTCTCCTCCTAAAATGGGCATTAGCAGCCATTCGGTTCTAAAGTAAGGACTTTCCCTCGTCCCACTACCTGCTCCATCAATTTTACATTGAACAAGAACTGAACATGTAGTCTCCTTGGTTTTCAGGCTATATTGAGATTTAAAAGATATGCTCCAATCATTAGCTTTAAGACCGGATTCCAAAAACATATGTGAAAAGTTTTCTATAAAATCCTTCAGATACTTTGCCTTATTCTCAGAATACTTCTCGTATTCCTGGTTGAATTGTTCCTCGCTCCAGTAAACTTCCTCACTGTAATTGAGAATTAATCCCTCACCCCTTACAGTTATAGCACGTCTCTTTTGAGAAGCAACACCACTGGAACTCGCAAGCAAGCTCATTACTATAACACCCAATATTGCCAATTTGATCCATAAAGCTTTTCTTCTCATGTTTTCTCACCTCCTTTTATCTTTGTTCTTTACAATGCTTTGTAGATTACGCTAAAGGCAAGAGCTATGATAAGTACTGCAAGTCCTCTCTCTAACCACACAGGCTTCGTCTTTAATGAAACTTTGCTTCCTATCCTGGCTCCTATCATTGAACCTATTAAAACACACAGTGCTGGCAGCCAGATTATGTTTCCACGATGCCAGTATATCGGTATAGCGCCAAAAGCAGTAAAAATTGAGACAGTTAATGAGGTGGCAATTGCTTTATGAGCATCGAGGCCAAGAGTTTTAAAAAGAGCCGGGAAAATCTGACCGCCGCTGCCACCTCTTAAGCCTGTTATAAAACTTACAAGAAACGAAGAGCTAAAAACATTCTTATTAGTAGGTTTAATTTTTTTAACAAGATTTGGCATAATTTTGTCTGAAAAAATACCCAATGTCACTATAATGCAAAGAGTAACATAAATAATTGCCAGGATTAACGTTGGAATAAATCCAACAGAATATGCTCCAATTACTTCTCCTAAAACGCCTCCAAAAATTGCATAGATAACTATCTCTTTTGCAATATTTTTTCTTTGACTTACTGCACCCACAAAAGATGAGAAAGGGATAACAAAAAAATTAATCCCAAAAGCACTTAGCAAAGGCAAACCAGCAAAGTTAAGCAGAGGTGTTCTTATAGAACCGCCACCAATTCCAAACATACCACTCATAAAACCAGAGAAAAGGCCAATACCAGTGTAAATTACAATTTGAGTTGTTGATGTTATCATATTATTTCCGCTCCTCCAAAAGATTTATATGCTCTTCTCCAGTAAGGGAAAACAAATTTCTCTAATTGGGAGGAAGAGAGCAAAAACAGCAGTGTCTTCATTGGACCAAACCCCACTATTACTCATATAGAAGCCATTGTGATAACATTCTCCAGTTGATTCATTAACTGTTTTTTAAGAACAGTTGCACTTTTAAGAATTTAGTTTCGTTTCATAAGAACTTCTGGTGTCAGTTTTTCAAAAAATGGATACTATTCTCCAGGCTAAGCCGGCAAATAAAAGGCCATAGATTATTGATATTCCTGTTAGAAGGACGGCCTTTTTAACTCCAAATTCTCTGATAAGCATTCCCAATGCTATGACGCAGGGAATTTGCATTGTAGCTGCAAGGCCAAATGTATATATTTGAAGAGGAGTTAAAACCGAAGATATGTTACCGCCAAGAACTGATAGAAGCATTGCTCCCGTTAAATCCTTTTGTAGAAATCCAAATACCAAAGGAATAATTGTCACCGCAGGTAACCCCAACCATTGAGTAATTGGCGAAAGAGGTTCAACTACGGTGTTGATAATGCCAGTTATGTTAAAAACAGCGTAAATTACTCCTCCTATCACTAAAAGAGGTATAACTAAATATACAAAATCCTTCATCCTTATCCAGCTTTTGGTGATGATGTTTTTGATCAAAGGCCTTCTGTAAGGTGGCAATTCCAAAAGTAGAGGCTGATTTTTTAGATGAACAATTCCCTTTGCAATGAATCCCCAGATTAAGGCAGAAATTAATAAAGTAATATAAACAGAGAAAACTAAAAGTATGCCGCCATAATAGCCAACTATTCCCATTATAATTCCAATCCTGGAGGAACAGGATACAAAGGGGAAAAATGAAGCAGTGTAAAATCTTTCCTTTTTAGAAGATAGAATTCTCGTAGCTCGAATTGCTGGCACAGTACAGCCCAACCCTAAAGCTAATGGGATAAATGCCTTTCCAGGAAGACCAAGCTTTTTTAGTAGCGCCTCCAGGTCTACGATGAACCTGGAAAGAAGACCAATATCTTCGGTTAAACCTAAAAAAAGGTAGAATAGAAAGACATAAGGCAGGGCAATAGAGACTCCAACCATCAATCCATATAAAGCCTGGACTAATATAACGACGACGACAGATGGACTTACAGCTCGTAGATAAGATGTGATGCCTTCTGTGAGATTTAAGAGAAATCCCTGAAGTAGATTGCCAACAAGCATTAATACGCCAAAGATGATGAGAAAGAACAGAATGGTAAAAAAAGGACCCCAGATATTATGTAAGAGAATTTTATCGATATGTTCCTGTAAACTTTCACGTTTGTTCTTTAACTTAATTATCTGGATAACTTCTCTTGCAATAAATGCCGCTGTACCATATCTTGTTATTGAGATATCCTCCGAAACTTTCGGATGATTGGATAAAATTTCCTTTGTCTCTTTGATTATCTCCTTATCCTTTAGATATTTATAAAAATCTGCGTCTTCTTCCAAGACTCTTAAAGCTATAAATCTTTTGGGTAGCGAAGTTTGTATTATTTTAGAGGATATCTCGTCTACTGCCTTTTCTATGTCGTCATCATATCCGACGCTGAAGATATCTCCTTTTGTTCCTTTAATCCTTAAAACTGCATCGATAAGTTCACTTATTCCTTTATTTTTTAAGGGATTTATGGGAATGACCGGAACATTAAGCAGCTTTTCTAACTTCTTATAATCGATTTTTATGCCCTTTTTCTCAGCCTCCTCGACAAAGTTGAGGGCTATAATGACAGGAATTTGAGCTTCTAATATTTGAAGAACAATGTAAAGGCTTCTTTCAAGTGAAGTGCTATCAACAACCACTATCGCTCTATCTCTCATTCCCTCAAAAAGTTTTCTTTCGGTAATCTTTTCTTCCTCGCTCCTGTCAGATATAGAGTATATTCCTGGAGTATCCTCAAAAGTTATCTTTGCCTTGTCAAAGATTTTCTCTCCTCTGGTAATTTCTACAGTCGTTCCTGGATAATTAGAGATTATGACCCTGGAGCCAAGCAACGCATTAAGTAAGGAGGACTTGCCTACATTCGGTTGCCCAATTAAAAGTATTTTAAAGCTTCTCACATCTAAACACCATAACTCCCTTTGCTATTTCCCTGTCCAAAGCTATTTTCTTACCCTTCACTTTAACGATAACAGCATTTGAAGTTTCACTCATCACTTTTATCCTTTCCCCTGGAAATATCCCCATGCTGATTATTCGCTCTAATAATTTACTATCTTCAAGCATGATGTCAGCAATTATGCACTCTTTGTTTATCTCCAATTTTATTAAGGGAACGCCACTTCCTTTTAATGTAGACAGTTCTGTTATGTTATTAGCAACTTCTTCGGAAATGTAGTGCTCAAGGATATCAGTTACCCTATGTGCTTTATCTATGCTCCTGGTTTTTCTAAAGTAATTCTCAATACTAAGGTGTCTTTTAGCGATATTCTCCGCCCTTTTCTGTCCTTTTTCTGTTATCTTAATAAAGTCTTTCTCAGACTTTATTAAACTTTCATCTTCGAGCGCAGAAATTGCCTTAGATATATAAAAATCAGAAGCATTGATTTCTTCTTTTATAGAGCTCAGTGAAATCCTTGCCCTTTTTGTCTCACCCATTATTCTCAATATATCTTCCTTGATTATCCTTAAGACATCAACTTTTTGAGCCATAATGTTATGTCAATCTTGCTTCTGATGCTTTCAATACTATATGTCTCCTTTCTTCCCCTTTGTTTTTCTCCTCCACTATTCTATCCATATTATCGCACACAAGTTTGATGGCACTACTTATGGTATCTGTCCTCACTATTACACAGACAAATTTTTTCAGTAATCGAGGAAGATTTGGTCCAAATCTTCTCCCCACAAGAACATCGACACCTTTCAGGACAGAAGCGGTAGCCTTCGCTTTCCTCGGATCTCCGTGCTTCATAGATTCATCCGCTTTAATCTTTACATTTTCCCTTTTCTCTACAAATTCCTTCTTATCTTGAGAGATCCTATAGATATAGAAGTACTTAGACATACCCACATGGTCATCTCCCTTTAAATTCTTGCCATCATCCGTGCCAAAGGCAACCAATAACTCCATTCCTTTTACCTCCTCAATAAATTTATTTTTTAGGAATCTACTCTTATCTCGGTCTTTAGGATAACTCTGGATTTGAGGGAATTAGATATAAAACAATTTTTCTCAGAAAGTTCCAACAGACCCTGTGCTTTTTCAACATCATCCTTGGAGGCTACCAAAATCTGGGGTTTAACCTCTATCGTAGAGAACATAAATTTATCTTCCACCCTCTCGAGAATTCCTCTGGCAGAACTTTCGTAACTTAATAATTCAATCTTCTTCTCAGCATAATATAAAAATGTGGTCATCACGCAAATATTGACTGAGGCCACCAAGAGAGCCTCTGGTGTCCAAAGGCCAGAGCGACCTTTAAACTCAGGTGGAACAGATACTTCTATAGGAGGTTTATTATCCCCTGAGGTAAGCAATCCCTCCCTACCTCCTTTCCATTTTAACCTTGTCTCATAGATAAACTGCTTGCTTTTCACCCTAACTTTAGCCATTTCTTTTCTCCTGAATCTAAATCTCAATACATACTTTAAAAACCAATGAGAATATATATCAAGCTGAATTTATTCTTAGATTTGTCCCATTCATATATTTTCTTGGTTCCCTTAACCATAGACTCAGAATTAAACCAACAAGGGCAATTATCACCGTTATGATAAGTAAAAATTTGTAAGAAGTATATTGAATCAGTATCCCACCAATTAAGGGAAATATCATTACTGGAGCAGTTAAAGTGCCGTTTAAGCTAATATAGGTTGGACGATCCTTGGAAGGAGCGATATCCAGAAGAAAATTCGTGTAACCGATAGCTCCTCCAGCCATAGAAAATCCAATCAATAAAAAAAGAAAAATAAATAATATCCATAATTGCCTGGTTATTAACAGAGCAACTATAGGTATTGATAGATTTATGAATGCAATTGCTTGGATAACCTTTTTATTACCTACATAGTCAGATAAGTGAGCCCAGAGGATATTAGATAAAGTGCTGCCCAACATCTGAGCAGATATGAACATACCGATCATTTTCTCCTGTACTCCAATCACATCCCTGGCGTAAAGCACGTAAAACGGCAAAACTAACCCATTGGCTCCTATGAGAATCTGAACAATTAAGAACATCCGATAATTTCTATCAAGTTTCAATGTGCCGAATGCCTTTTTTAAAAAGTCCTTAAAAGGCAATTTATTCATATGCACCTCTTCTATAGGCTCTTTCACCGAACTTAGAGCAAGATAGGAAACACTAATAAAGACAAAAGAAAGTAAAAAGAGAAGACCATAATTATCTGGAAAGGATAAATTCCTATCTCCCAGAATATGTTTTACCATAAATCCAGCGCTGATAGCTAACAGACCTCCCCAGAGTTGACGATGACCAAAAAATCTGCCTCTCAGGGTTGAAGGAATTGCCTTACCCCAGATATCCATAAACGATACCGAGGCTACCCCTCCCATAAAAGAAAAAAGGGTGAGCAGAAAAAATAAGGA
>QMPZ01000009.1 GCA_003648815.1 Candidatus Aerophobota bacterium
ATAAAGAGGTTGGGGATAAATGTGGATGTGGTAAGACCTGTGGATGACCTTTCTAAATACAGAGCCGTCATCGCCCCGCTTATGTACATAGTGACAGAGGAGGCAGCAACAAATATAAGAAGGTATGTGGAGAAAGGAGGCACTTTCATCGCGGGTTTCAGATTCGGAACGAAGGACGAAAACAGCAACATGGTAAAGACCGTCCTTCCGGGAAAGTTAAGGGACCTTTTCGGTATAGCTATATACGCCTGGGATAACCTGAGGGAAAGGAGCGTGGAGGTAAAGGATAAGGAGGGTGAAAGCTATCAGGCCGACACCTTCGCCGACCTCATAACGCCGGAAGGAGCCGAGATCATAGCAAAATATAATAGCAGCTGGTATAGTCCTTATGCAGCAGCTACGGTAAGGAGCTTTGGAAAGGGAAAAGCCTATTATATAGGATGTGGCCTTTCCCAGGGTTTTTATGATAAACTTATGAGGAAAGTCCTGAAGGGCCTGGAGGTTGAGGAAATTAGATGTCCGGATGAGGTGGAGATAGCCATCCGGCAAAAAGAGGATAAAAAACTTATCTTTTTGATGAACTTTTCCGATAAGTCCTCAGAAGTCTCCTTGAGCAGGGAATATGTGGACCTCATCACAGAAAAGAAACTTTCCGGGAAAGTGGAGGTCGATCCCTTTGGGGTAATGCTCCTGATATAACTTAAAGATAAGGAGAATGAGATGGCTGTTAAAGTTGGCTTTATCGGTGCAGGAGGAATTGCCCGGTATCATGCGGAGCATCTGGCCAAAATAAAGGAGGCCAGAATTGTTGCCTTCTGCGACCTCTCAAAGGAGAGGGCAGAGAAGATGGCAAGGGAATTCGGGGCAGGCTCATATACGGATCATCGCCGGATGCTGGAGAAAGAAGAGCTGGATGCAGTCTATATCTGTATTCCTCCTTTTGCTCATCAGGATCAGGAAATTCTGGCGGCGGAGAAGGGAATAAATATCTTTGTGGAAAAACCCATCGCCCTCACCTTAAAGAAAGCTGAGCAAATAGAGGCAAAGGTTCTCGAAAACAAGGTAATAACATCCGTAGGATATCAGCAAAGATACTTAGATATAGCTGATCGTCTACGTCTTATCTTAAAGGGGAAGAGGGCGGGAGCGTTTTTCGGCTACTGGATGGGAACTATGCCTCTTGTCAGCTGGTGGAGAAGAAAAGAGGAGTCCGGCGGTCAAATAATAGAGCAGACCACTCATATCTTCGATATGGCCAGATATCTCTTCGGCGAGGTGGAGAAGGTCTTTGCAATATCCAGGACAGGACTGATGAGCGAGGTGAAAGACTATAATGTGGAAGATGCCTCCAGCGTTAGCCTTTACTTTAAGGATGGTCTGATCGGGACCATATCCTCAGCTTGTTTTCTGTCCTGTGGGTTTAAAGTAGGCATGGACATTTATCTTAAGGATATGGTAATAGAATACAGGTGGGGAAGGTCTCTTAAGATCATTGAGGAGAAGAGGACGGAAAAGGTTTTGGCAGGCAATGATCCAGGATTTCTGGAGGATCAGGTCTTCATAGAGGCGGTAAGGACCGCCGACCCTTCCGGGATCAGGTCCGATTACAGTGATGCGCTGAAGACATTGAAGCTCACCTTAGCCGCTGATGAGTCCTTGAGGACAGGAAAGGTGGTGAAGGTGTAGGAGAAATTATGATGTCCATTCCCAAACCCACACCCCAGCAATATGCTATAAGTTAAGGAACAAAGGTTCTCTCCTAAATTGAGAATCCTCATCATTTCTGTTATTCTCAAATCAAATGGGAATGTTTGTGTTCTTCCAGATTCTATCCCTACAGGAGCTTATCCTGAAAGAATATTCCTCCTACCTTATAGCTTATTTCCCCTCAAGTATCGTTTTCTTGAAGTATAGGAATTTATAAACATTTGTTTAATAAAGGGGGGAGCAGCGAAGCGTTGAGGGGGAAAGATAGGCTTTCGCCCATTCCTTCGGAATGACCCCCCTCAAGTGTCGTTTTTCTTGACATTAGAGGGGAATTTGCTATCGTAAAGGCAATCATAGAGGGTTGAGGGAAAATGCAACCACATATTTATACTGTGAACGAGGTCACTACCTACATAAAAAACTGTCTGGAAGAAGACGAAAAATTGCAGGACGTATGGGTAAAAGGAGAGATCTCGAATTTTAAGTCTCCCTCCCGACACCTTTACTTTTCTTTAAAGGACGAGGAGAGTCTTCTTTCCTGTATAATGTTTCAGGACAAAGCCAGTGGTCTAAAATTTACCCTTGAAAACGGTCTTGAGGTAATAGCTCGGGGAAACATTGGGGTCTACAAGCCTCAGGGAAAGTATCAACTTTACGTAGAGGAAATCTTTCCTGTAGGAAGAGGCTATCTTTACCTTGCCTTCGAGCAGTTAAAGAAGGAGCTGGGAAAAAAGGGATATTTTAGACCTGAGCACAAGCTTCCCCTTCCTTTTCTTCCCCAGAGAATAGGAGTGGTCACCTCTCCCGATGGGGCAGCCATTAGAGATATTCTTACCGTCTTGGATAGGCGATTTCCAAATCTTGAGATTATTCTTTCGCCTTGTCGAGTCCAGGGCGAAGAGGCGGCCGGGGAAATTGCCCAGGCAATTCGAAATTTGAACGAGTATGGCAAGGTGGACGTAATAATCGTAGGAAGGGGAGGGGGTTCCTTGGAGGACCTGTTTCCCTTTAACGAGAGGATAGTGGCAGATGCCATCTATGAGTCTCGTATCCCTATTATCTCTGCCGTAGGACATGAAATAGATGTGACCATTTCTGACTTTGTGGCAGATGAGAGAGCACCCACCCCTTCGGCAGCTGCCGAACGAGTGGTACCAAAAAAAGAGGATTTAATTGAGATATTGGAAAGCTACAGGAAAAAGCTATCTCATTTTATAACTGCTTATCTTCACTCACTTCGATTAACCCTGAAGAACATAAGATCCTCTTCTTCTCTCAAACAGCCTTATTTTAAGCTTCGTGACCTTAAGCAGGAGTTAGATGAACTTCGAAGGAGAATGAGTTCTTGTCTTATTCATAGAAGTCAACTGGAGAAAAATAAACTTTTTTCCTTAGCTCATGCCTTAAGACAGTCTTCCCCGAAAAAAAGGATAGACCTGAAAGGGGAGGAACTGGGACGAGAAAAGAAAAGGCTGGTGGATGTGATGGTGGAAAGCTTGAGGAAGAAAAAAGAGAAAATACTCTTCTGTAAAGAGAGGATGAGAAGTCTTTCTCCTTTGTCCATCTTAAAGAGAGGCTATAGCATTTGCTTTAGTTACCCGGAAGGGAAATTGATCAAGAGATCTGAGCAGCTAAAAAAGGGAGATAGGATAAAGGTAAAGTTGTATAAGGGAAGCGTTTATTCACGAGTTTATCAGATTCAGGAGGAAGAAGTTGAAGTTTGAAGAGGCTATGGAAAAATTGCAAAAAATTACTCAAGAGCTGGAGGGGGAAGACCTTCCCTTAGAGGAGGCCTTGCAGAAATTTGAGGAGGGAATGAAGTTGGTCAGCTTCTGCGAGAGAAAATTGGAGGAGGCAGAAAAGAAGATTCAGGTGTTGATAAGGGAGGAGAACACGCTCAAGTTAAAGGACTGGAAGGAAGAGAAGGAAGACGAATGTTGAAAGCTATCTGCCTTATCTTTTTTCAAAGACTTTTCCTGGCTGTCCTCTTAGCCTGGTGTCTTGCGCAGGGCCTCAAGCTCATAATTTCAGTTATCAAAGAAGGAAAGATGAAGTGGCGTCGTTTTCTGGAACCAGGAGGGATGCCTTCCTCACATGCTGCGGTAGTAGTAGCTTTGCTCGTTGGAGTGGGAATAAAGGAGGGTATAGAAACGACAGTCTTCATCATTACTTTGGTCTTCGCCTCGGTTACTATCTATGAAGCGATAGGGGTACGAAGAGAAGTAGGGGAACAGGCAAAGCTTTTAAATGAGATTCTTCAGAACCTTCCCTCTCAGCGTCTCCTAAGTTACAGATTAAAGGAGCAATTAGGTCATAAACCTGTCGAGGCATTGATAGGGGGAATCATAGGGTTATTTGCAGCCTTGTTGTTATTGTGATTATATAAGCCATGCAAGGAAGAAGCATATGATTAAAAGCATGGGAATTGTAGCAAATCAACAAAGAGAAGAGATTCTGGGTTATGCGGTTTCCTTAATTCAGTGGTTGGAAAAGAAAGGAATAAAGGCCTTTGTCATTAATTGGATGAAGGAGAAAATTAATCGTCCCGTATCAGCCGTAAGCAAGGAAGAGATGGGGAAAAAGGTAGATCTAATCATTAGCTTGGGAGGAGATGGAACTCTTTGTAGAGCAGCACGTGATTTTTCTCCCTATCGCATTCCTCTGTTAGGTATAAATATGGGAGGATTGGGTTTTCTCACGGAAATTCCCGCCTCTCAGGCTGAACAAGGGCTTATAAGGGTCATGGAGGGAAAATACAGGATAGAAAAACGTTTGATGCTCGAGGCGAATGTCCACAGAGGTGAGAGGAAAGTAAAGAGTTCTCTTGCTTTAAATGATGTAGTCATCACCAGAGGAGCTCTATCCCGTCTCATTAAACTTGAGACCTTTGTCTCGGGAGAATTTATCACCACTTACTCTGCTGATGGATTGATTATCTCCACTCCTACGGGCTCTACCGCTTACTCCCTTTCAGCTGGCGGTCCGATAGTGCACCCCAGTCTGGGAGTGATACTTCTTTCCCCCATTTGCGCTCACACCCTGGCTGTGAGGCCTTTAATCATCTCCCAGGATGACAGGGTGGAGATTTTCGTGGAGCATCCTTCAAGCAAGGTTATGCTTACCATAGATGGCCAGATAGGATTTGACCTTGAAGATAAAGATGTGGTAAGGGTCGAGAAGGCCTCCTGTGAAGCAAGGTTGGTCAGGCTGGAGGAAAGGGGATTTTTCAAGATGCTGAGGACGAAGTTGGGATGGAGTGGAAAACCGATGAAAATTAGGTGAGTAGAATGCGACTCATCCTGGCAATCTCTCAAAATGTCTTTCGCAAGGCCTTAAGAAGCAAGATCTTCACCGTGTTTTTACTCCTCACCCTGGGTTTTATCCTGCTTTCCAAAGTATTTGAGTTTTTGACCATAGCCTCTGAGGCAAAGCTCATCAAAGATGTAGGGCTGGTAGCTATAGCTTTCTTTACGGCTTTAATTGCTATCTTTCTTTCAGGAGAGGCAATCACCAGCGAGGTTGAGGAAAAAACTATTTATACCATTCTTTCCAAACCGTTAACGAGATGGGAGTTTATTCTGGGAAAGTTCTTGGGAGTAATCTGGGCTATCTTATTGGCCTTGGCTGTAAGCGGTCTTGCCTTTTTTATTCTGCTTTACCTGAAAGGTTGCCTGGTGGTGGGTGTGATGTTTGAGGCTATTCTTTTCGTATTTTTTGAGACAGTAGTTATCGCTTCAATTGGCATTATGTTTTCCTCTTTATCTTCTTCCACCTCTACCAGCACCATATTTACCTTCTTCGTCTACCTGATGGGACACTTTAATCCGCAACTGAAGTTTTTAGGGGAAAGGACAGGGGAGAGATTGGTTAAGTGGACCATTAAGATAGTTGGATGGATTCTGCCTAACTTAGAGTATTTCAATGTAAGGGAAAGGGTAGCCCAGGATATCTTTATCAATCCTACCTATATAGGAAAAGCCTTCTTGTACGCTACCATCTATGCTTGTGCTATGTTGATCCTTGCTTATCTTTTTTTGAGGCAGAGAGAATTTTAAATCCTGTATTGTCTTTTTCCCTCCTCATATAAGTCGCCTCCTCTAACGTCACCCGCCACGATAACTGGAAAATCCTCCACTGCTAATTTGTAAATAGCCTCAGTTCCCAAGTCCTCATAGGCAATGATCTCTGCTCCTTTAATATATTCGGATAAAAGAGCGGCAGCTCCTCCAATGGCTGCGAAGTAGACTGCTTTGTACCTTTTCATAGCTTCCTTTACCTCCTCCGAGCGAGAACCTTTTCCTATCATTCCTTTTATCCCTGCCTCTATAAGAAAGATAGCATACGGGTCCATTCTGCAGCTTGTGGTAGGTCCTATAGGGCCAACTGCTCTACCTGGCTTAGCTGGGGCAGGTCCCGCATAATAAATTATCTGTCCCTGAGGATTAAAGGGAAGGGCTTTGCCTTTCTTAATCGCCTCCACCAGTCTCTTATGAGCTGTATCGCGAGCAGTGTATACAATTCCATTAAGCAAGACCCTATCCCCAATGATAAGTTTTTCCACATCTTCATCGGACAAAGGGGTATTTAACCTAATCTCATCCTTCATCATTTATTTGTTTTTACCTCCTTACTTAAATCTCTATCTCTTTATGTCTTGCTGCATGACACTGCAGGTTTACCGCCACCGGAAGGCTGGCGATGTGGCAGGGAAAGTGCTCTATGTTCACCGCCAGCGCTGTTATCCTTCCTCCCAGCCCCTGGGGTCCGATACCTAATCTGTTTATCTCTACAAGAAGCTCATCTTCCAGCTCAGCGTATCTTGCATTAGGATTATGCTGGCCAATCTTCCTCAAAAGAGCTCTTTTTGCCAGAAGAGAAACTTCCTCAAAGTCACCTCCGATACCCACTCCTATTATTAGTGGAGGACAAGGATTGGGACCCGCTTCCTCAACCGTCTGAATTACAAATCTTTTAACTCCTTTCACTCCGTCTGCGGGCTTGAGCATAGCGACCCTACTCATATTTTCTGCCCCACCCCCTTTGGGGACAAAAGCAATTCTTACCTTATTTCCCCGAACAATCCTTATGTGCATTATGCAAGGAGTGTTATCCTTAGTATTGGTGCGGTCAAAGAGAGGATCAGCAACCATAGATTTACGCAGATACCCTTCGCTATAACCCTCTCTTACTCCTTCATTTATAGCATCCTCTAAGCTTTTTCCCACAATTTTAACCTCCTGTCCCAGATCTATGAAAAAGACGGCAACTCCGGTATCCTGACATAAAGGAAGTTTCTGCTTTCCAGCGACTTCGATATTTTTCAATATCTTTTTCAGGATATCCTTGCCTATAGGTGAGACTTCCCTTTCGTATCCCTTCCTCAAGGCATCTATCACATCTTGAGGTAGATAGTAATTGGCATCCATGCATAGTTTCTTCACTGCTCTTTTAATCTCATCTGCCCTGATTTCCCTCACGGCTTTACCTCTCTAAAACGATTTTTGCACTTCTTAAGGCTGCTAACCACTCTCCCATACTTTCTTAAAATACTCCCCGAGCTTGCAAGCTACTTCTTTGGAGTCGATGAGAACACAAACCTCGTTATTCTGGGTAAGGGAATAATAGGTCCAATTGGTGCTTCCCACAATGCTTATTCTGTCATCAATTATCAGAAGTTTTGCGTGAGTGGTAACAAATATAGAATCGTACTTTACCTTTATCCCATTTTTAGAGAGGATTCGACCGACTTTTCTGTTCTTGTCATCGACCCTTGGCCAGGTTCCTATCTCAAGGATTACCTCTACCTCTACCCCCCTTTTTCTGGCTTTGATCAAGTCCGTAATTAAAATATTGCTGGGGCTGTTTGGGTATTCTTCATAATAACCAACCTCAAACATCATCACCTTGATGGAATTCTTAGCCTCTTTTATGGCCTTATGAACTACGTCAAAGTATTCTCTGTTGGTAATTACCTTAATATCCTGAGCACTTGCAAGTGCTGGCAGCAAGAGAAGGATACACAGCCAAATAGGAAAAAGCGCTATTCTTCTTGTCATTTTTACCTTCCGATGCACTCTATGAGTTTGCCATCTTAGATCCTTACGGCAACTCCCATCTTCTTCAGATAGCGTTTTACCTCAAGAACGCTGTACTTTCTATAATGAAATATCGAAGCGGCCAGAGCAGCGCTGGCCCCTGTCTGGCTGAAGACCTCGTAAAGGTGTTCTAAGGTTCCTGCCCCTCCCGAGGCTATCACGGGAATATCGACCAAATCGGCAACTGCTCTGGTCAACTTGATATCGTAACCTTTTTCAGTTCCATCTCTGTCCATGCTCGTCAGCAAGATCTCACCCGCTCCTAAACTCTCCACTTTTTTTGCCCATCTTAAAGCATCTATCCCCGTAGGAGTTCTTCCTCCATAAATATAGACCTCCCATGACTTTTCAGTTCTCTTTGCATCTATGGCCACCACAATGCACTGGCTTCCAAATCTTTCGGCTGCCTCTTTTATGAGGTTTGGCTCTTTCACCGCTGCAGTATTTATGGAGACCTTATCGGCCCCTGCTTTCAAGAGAAGACGGATGTCCTCAAGGCTCTTTATCCCTCCCCCTACGGTGATGGGCATAAATACCTGCTCAGCTGTCCTTTTGACCACCTCAAGCATAGCTCTTCGTCCCTCGTAGGAGGCGGTGATATCCAAGAAGGTCAGCTCATCCGCCTCTTGTTCCTCATAAATTCTGGCGTTTTCTACCGGGTCTCCTGCATCCCGGAGCTTGACAAAGTTTATCCCCTTGACTACCCGACCATCTTTGACATCCAAGCAGGGAATTATTCTTTTAGCCAACATTTTCTTGACACATCCTTCCAAAGTTCTTCAAGATCCTCAGTCCCAGTCTTTGACTTTTCTCAGGGTGGAACTGGCAGGCAAAGATGCTCCCTTTCCATATGCTGGAGGTAAACTCGATTCCATAATTGGTGGTCGTGGCGACGATGTTCTCATCTTCAGGGACGACGAAGTAAGAGTGGATAAAATAAAAATAGGAGCCACTGTTAATACCCTCCAGAAGAGGCGCTTTTCTTTTGACCTCGATGGTATTCCATCCCATATGAGGAATTTTGAGGTTGAGGTTTTCAGGAAATCGAACTACTTTACCCTTTATGATGTCCAGGCCCTTACATCTTCCAAATTCCTCACTTTCGGTAAAGAGTAGCTGTAGTCCCAGGCAAATTCCCAAAAAGGGTTTACCACTTTCAATAAACTTATAGAGGGGATCGATTAGTCTGTATCTTCCTAAGTTCCTCATACAATCCCTGAAGGCTCCCACTCCGGGCAAGACCACTCCTTGCGCTTTGAGGATCTCCTCAGGGCTGCGCGTTATCATAGCTTTGTATCCCAATCTTTGCAAGGCCTTTTCTACACTTCTCAAATTGCCCATCCCGTAGTCAATAACGGCAATCATCTCCTCACCTAATTTAACCTTCATACTAATTCAACTTCTCTCATTTACTTATTTTTTTCTTCAACAGGGTTCTTAAGTCCTCTTCAATTACGGATTTGTCCTGGTATCCAATATATCTTTTATAAATGCGGCCATCGCCGGAGATGAGAAATGTCGTGGGTATATAAATTATGGGACCGTAATCCTTAAGTATCTTTTCGTCGGGAATAAGCAATGGATAGTTGATCTTATACTCTTTGGCAAAATCCTCTATTGAGGCTTTATTTTCGTCCAATACCACTCCTAACATTTGAAAACCCTCATCCCTGTATTTCTCATAAAGGCTTACAAAATGTGGAATTTCTGCACGACAGGGAGGACACCAGGTAGCCCAGAAGTCAATGATTATCACCTTTCCCTTGAAATCAGATAAATTTACAGTATTTCCCTTCAGCGTTTTGAGAGAAAAATCAGGGGCAATCTTTCCCCTGGAGATCGAAGCAGGTTTTTCAGCGGGAGATGTGACGACAGGTGGCTGTTGAGGAATTGGTTTACTTTTTAAAAAATATACGGCAAGGATAACTGCTAAAATGCTAACCCCTATCAAATAAGGTAGATATTTTCTCAACCTCAATTCATATTCTCCTGGTTATTTTTTATTCTTAAAAGATAAAAGAGAGGCTGCCTCTAAAAATTAACATTCCTCCAATGATAATTAGAAATATGCCACTTATGATTTCAATTAAATGAAGATAATTTCTTATTTTCTTAAAGAATTTGAGAAAACTCCCCGTAGCGATGCCGGTCAGGAAGAAGGGGACTCCCAGGCCCAGGGAATAAACCGATAATAATTGGATGCCTTTCATCACTGTTTCCTGGGTTGCGGCATAGGTGAGTATGCTTGCCAGTATTGGTCCAACACAGGGCGTCCATCCAAACGCGAAAGCAAGCCCCATAACAAATGAGCCAAACAAAGTAGGACTGATTTTTTTTATACGAAACCTCTTCTCGGAGTAAAGCGGGTTTAACCTTACCCATCCCGCAATATGTAGTCCGAAAATGACGATTACAATTCCGGCAACCCTCCTGAGAGCTGTTATGTGAGATGAAATCAGTTTTCCAAAAGTCGTGACAGTAGCGCCCATCCCGATGAAAATTATAGAAAATCCTGCTATAAAGAAGAGAGAAGCTATTATGGTTTTTCTTTTAAAGACTGGAGCTTTATCCTGTAAAGCTAACTCCTTGACCGATATACCAGAAATATAGGAGATATAAGCTGGGATAAGCGGCAATATGCAAGGAGAGACAAAGGATAAAGCTCCAGCGATAAACGAGGCAAGCAAACCTATATCACTCATTTAGAACCTTCTTGACCTTCTCCTCAAGCACCCTTTTGGGAACTGCCCCCACTACTTGATCTACAAGGTCCCCATTTTTGAAAAACAAGACGGCGGGTATCGCCATAATGCGGTATCTGGTGGCAATTGAGGGATTTTCATCGACATTTAATTTCCCTACTTTAATTCTTTCTTCATATTCGTTGGAAATTTTCTCCACTATTGGAGAAACCATTCTGCAGGGCATACACCACTCAGCCCAAAAATCCACCATCACGGGAATATCTGATTTTATTACCTCCTCTTCCCAGTTAGACTCATTTAAGGTGATCTCAGCCATTTTTTTCTCCGGTTATATTTTTCAATATTTTTCAGCTATACAGCCTCGACCCTCTGGACTTCGGGAACTTGGGATTTAATGGCATTTTCAACCAAGCTTGTCAGGGTGAGCTGTGCCATAGGGCATCCTCCGCAAGCACCGGTTAGTCTCACCTTTACCACGTTGCCTCCGGTTATCTCAACCAGTTCTACACTTCCTCCTTCCATGGCCAAAAATGGTCTTACTTTTTCCTCCAAGATTTTCTCGATTTTTTCTCGCATTTTATTCATCCTCCTTTAAATATATTTTAACATCCGATCAAGTGCCCTCTTAGCTTTTCTTCGAACCTCATCCTCTATTTCAATATTCTTTCATGGACATAACAGTAACCATTATAGGGGATAATTTCTTTGTTTGCAAGTCCGATACATAACCTGCTAAATTTCGATCAGGAACAAATGTAATCCTTTCAGCATCTATATTTTGGACGAGCTTTCTTTCCCCTTCTATTCCAAAGTGGACAGATAACGCTCGCCGGTATCGGGTAAAATTACCACGATAAGCTTGCCTTTGTTTTCCGGTCTTTTCGCCACTTCAAGAGCCGCCCAGGTCGCTGCTCCTGAGGATATGCCAGCTAATATCCCCTCTTCCTTGACTAATCTTCTGCTCATCTTCTCTGCGTCCTCATCTTTCACCGGAATAACCTCGTCCACCAGGTCCATCTTTAGGACCTGAGGCACAAATCCTGCTCCTATTCCCTGAATTTTGTGAGCTCCGGGTTTTCCTCCAGAAAGGACAGGAGAGTTAGCTGGCTCTACAGCAATGGCTTTAAAAGTAGGTTTTCTTTTTTTTATCACCTCGGCTATCCCGGTAATGGTTCCTCCTGTTCCTACGCCAGCAACCAATATATCTACTTTGCCGTCGGTATCCTTCCATATTTCCTCAGCGGTTGTCTTTTTGTGGATCTCAGGATTGGCTGGGTTTTTAAATTGTTGTGGCATAAAAGAGTTGGGTATTTCGGATAATAGCTCCTCCGCCTTCTTTACCGCTCCGGCCATTCCCTCGGAACCAGGGGTGAGAACGAGCTTTGCTCCAAACAGCTTCAGAAGTTTTCTTCGTTCCATACTCATCGTGTCGGGCATAGTTAAAATCAGCCGATATCCCTTCGCAGCACACACAAAGGCCAAAGCAATGCCTGTATTTCCACTGGTAGGCTCGATAATTACTGTATCCTTTTTAATTAAACCTCTTTTTTCAGCATCCTCTATCATGCTCACTCCAATTCTATCCTTAACGCTTCCGCAAGGGTTGAACGATTCGAGTTTTGCTACCAGATTTGCACTCAAGGTGGCACCTATTCTCTTTAACCTCACCAAGGGGGTATTTCCAATGAGCTTGGTCACATCACTTGCTATTTTCGTCATCTTCGTTCTCCAATCCATATAATTGGGACATCTTTCAAACCCTTGAGTTCAGGATTACCTGTAAGGAGAAAGCCTTTTCGAGCAATCGCCGTTGCTATAGCAAAAGCATCAGCGTAAGCAATGGAATACCTCACCTTAAGCGAAGTTGCCTTAAAGACAAGAGAGTTAGATGCCGGGATAACTTCAATGGGGCTCTCTTTTATCTCACTAATGGTCTCGTTAGCCTCTTCTTCACCTTTTCTACGGCCTAAGATGCAGAACACCTCTCCAAGATTTATGATATTAATGAAAAGCCTTATTCTCTCAATTTTGCTATCTCCAATTAAGTTTTTTATTCTCCTCTCTAAATCTAAACTTCTCTTACCATCTACCCAATGAACGAGATCCTTCACTTTTTCTCCTTGAGATTCGCCCTCCAGCCAAGCGAGAATAGACCACGAATCAAGAATTATGTTTTTCACCGCTGATTTCCCCGGACAAATTCTCTTTTTGTCTCTCTGTGATGTTCTTCCCTTAAATCTTTAAGGAGACCGACGCCCCGATATTTTCCGTAAAGTCTGTCTGCCATATTCTCTCTCACTGGCTTAAGTGTTATCTCGTTTTCCTTCAACTTTACATCAATTTTGCTTCCAGGACGCAAACCAAGGCTCTCTCTTATCTCCTTTGGTATCACAATCTGCCCCTTAGTTGATACAGTTACAATAGCCATCTTTATACCTTCTAATTCTTACTATAAATGTAAGACAAATAAATTAATTGTCAAGCCTCCTTTATGAGGGCTCTAAAAAAGTATGACATTTTTACTTTGCATTGACACTTCACTAAGCTCGCTTGACAAAAAAACAACAATGTTAACAATTAGTGGTGAGTTAGGTCCTTGAAAAAGCAGGCTAAGAGGGGGTGGTGAGATCAGAAGGGTAAATAGGCCCATTAGCCTGAGTAGTAGGAAAAGATTTTCCAAGAGAGGTGTCGAAAAATTACCTTCTTTTTTGGAGACTTTCCACAAAAGAATGAACCAGGTTCAACCTACAGTTAGTCATTTTATTTTATATTATCTTATAAGGAGGAGCATATGTACATCACCAATGTTGATAAAACACCATTTAATAAGACAAAATCAGGAAATAAAATCTGGTGGTTATTGGGAAAAGAAATTGGGGTTCCAAATTATGAGATGAGGTACTTTGAGATTCCTCCAGGCAACAAGACAAGTCCAGGAAGTCATCCCTGGGAGCACGAAGTTTTCGTGATAAAAGGAAAAGGAATGGTTAAGGGTAGTAATGAGGAACATACTTTAACGGTTGGAGATGCAGTTTATATTGCCCCAAACGAATATCATCAGTTCATAAATAACGGCGAAAAACCCTTTGGATTTATTTGCGTTATTCCAAAAGGATATGAAAGATAATAATAATGGGAGGATAAGTCACCCTCACCTCTAAAGGTCTGTACTGCAAAAGGCAAGCAATCTTGGCTACTACAAATCGGCAGGGAAGAGAACTACTTCTGGGTGGAAAAGTAACTTATCTTAGCCAAATCATATACTTCCTTTAAGGGAATATCGTTCTTTTCCGCTATTTTCTTACAATCCTCGTACTCTGGAGAAACTGTCTTAATCTTGTCGTTTAATTTTCCAATCTTGACAGTTACCTTCCCATATTTTGTTTTAATCCTTTTCTTCTCAACGTGTAGTTTTCTTCTATTGGTCTTATAAATTCTTACTCCAAGGGTTGTGGTCTCGTCGAAGATGATGTCCGCGAGCCTTTCAGTTTTCTCCGGATGACAAATGACGCTCAGTTTAACAGCAGGCCTGTTCTTCTTCATCCAGATATTTGTAAAGAACACGTCTAAGGCACCAAACTTAAATAACTTCTGAGCAAGATATCCATAACACTCCGGGTTCATATCATCGATATTGGTTTCAATCACGTTTGTAACATCAGTGGCACAATTACTTTCATCCAATAGCTCCCCAATAAAGACCCTTAACAGATTTGGCTGTTCAAAATCAGATTTTCCAGCACCATAACCGATTTTTTCAATCTTCATCAATGGCATCTTGCCAAAATCCTCAGCCAAGGTGGTAATGATGGCGGCACCTGTCGGGGTGACCAGTTCTCCATCGACGTTCCTCGAATAAACGGGAACACCCTTTATCAACTCAGCTGTCGCCGGGGCGGGCAGAGGAATAACTCCATGTGCACACTTGACAAATCCCCTGCCAACAGGTAAATGAGAACTGTATATCTTTTTAACATTTAATTTTTCTAATCCTATTAAGGTTCCTACAACGTCCAATATGGAATCTATTGCTCCAACTTCATGGAAATGAATTTTATCTATGTCGACGCCGTGAACTTTGCTTTCCGCCTCGGCCAATCTTAAAAATACCTTTTTGCTTAACCTCTTCACCTCTACATCTAAGGTGCTCTCATCAATTATTTTATTGATGTTCTCTAAATTGCGGTGTCTTTGCTTTTCCTTGACGGTAATATCAACCTTTGTCCCACAGATGTGGTTTTTTTCAACCTTTCTTGTCGTAATATCGTAGCCGGAGATATTCAGTTTTTCAAATTCTCTTTTCAGATAGTCAATATCCAAACCTGCATCCACCAAAGCTCCCAGTATCATATCCCCGCTAATGCCTGAAAAACAGTCAAAATATGCTATCTTCATCATCATCACCTATTTATTAAGCTGGCAAAATACCCGGCACCAAAGCCGTTGTCGATGTTGACCACTACCACCCCAGGAGAACAGCTATTGAGCATTGTGAGCAAAGGAGCAATGCCTTTAAAACTTGCGCCATAACCTACACTTGTTGGAACCGCGATCACCGGTCTTGAGGTAAGGCCTCCTACGACACTCGCCAGAGCACCTTCCATGCCAGCAACCACAATGATGACGCTTGCCTCGAAAATCTTTTCTTTGTAAGCCAATAACCTGTGAATGCCAGCCACTCCTACATCGTAAAGCTTGTCAACCTTGTTGCCCATTATCTGAGCGGTTACCGCAGCCTCCTCTGCCACAGGAATGTCCGATGTTCCAGCAGTAATAATTAAAATTTTACCCCTTTTCAACTTTACCTTTTCCTTCTTTATCACGAAAGTCTTAGCAAGCTCGTTATATTCTACATTCTCATAAACCTTCCTTACGGCATCGTATACCTCTTTACTTGCCCTTGTTCCCAGAATGTTATGATTGTGCTTGGACATGGCCTTCAGGATTTCCATTATCTGGGGAATAGTCTTTCCCTGACAGAAGAGAGTTTCCGGAAATCCTTTACGCAGGGTCCTGTGGGTATCTATCTTTGCGAAGCCCAGATCCTCAAAGGGCAAAGACTTTAATTTATCTAAAACTTCCCTCGTCGTAATCTTCTCCGATTTAAAATCCCTCAACATTCTTTCTATCTCTTCCTTCATTCCTTAAGACCTCATTTAAACTACCTGTCCTGTAACCTTCCATATCTAAGGTTACATAGATAAACCCGAGTTCCTTGAATTTTTTGACTATGCTATCTGAATGTTCCAGTAGCAATTGCATATCCTTCTTATTTACCTCAATCCTTGCGATCTCATTATGGTATCTAACGCGCAGTTGCCTTATCCCCAAATTTCTTATGACATTTTCTGCCTTCTCGACTCTGTCCAGCCTCTCCTTGGTTATCCTTATGCCATAAGGGAATCTCGATGCAAGACAAGCGCAGGCTGGCTTATCCCAGGTATCCAAATTCATCAGCTTTGATAAATTTCTTATATCCTCTTTGGTTAACTTAACATCCTTTAAAGGACTTATGATATTAAGTTCTCTCAATGCCTTCATGCCTGGTCTAAAGTCCGTCAAATCATCATAATTTGTTCCATCTAATACATAGTTAATCTTCTCTTTTTTAGCAATTTCCTTTAACCTTGAGAACAATTCTTTTTTGCAATAGTAACATCTGTTAGGTGAATTTTGTTTGAAGTTTTCAACCTCTGTTTCCTCTGAATTGACTATGATGTGTCTGACGCCTATAAGGCGTGCTAATCTTTTTGCCTCCTCAAGTTCGGTTTTTGGATAAGTTGATGAGGCTGCGGTAACCGCTATAACATTCTTTCCTAAAACTTCATAGGCTACTTTGACCAAAAAAGTGCTGTCGACTCCACCGGAGAAGGCTATAACCACCCTACCCATTCTCCTCAGTTTATCCTTTAAGTTTTCCATCTTAATGGTGGGCTCTTGCATGCGATTGATCCTCCTTTCTCTGGTTACAGGGTGGTCTGTCAACACCAAAACTTCGTGTTGATCTTTAGATGTGGTAAATTATTTTCTTGTTTTGCTCTTTTTTCTCTTGTTGCTCTACTAAATCTATTGATATAGTGGATACTATAGCCTGAAAAAATGTTTTGTCAATTTTAGCTTGCTACCTCACTTTAAAATGTTAGAAGCACCGAGATGATTCCAACCAGGTATATTCCATCATAGACACCTGCTCCTCCGATGCTTACCATTGATGCACCTATTTCCTCTATTTTGGGTAGGTTTAATAGATCTGCCCCGATAAGCGTTCCTAATACTCCTGATATGTAAGCCACAGGAGCTGGGTTTTTGTGGGCAAGAGTGAGGGCAAGAAGGGCAGCTACAATGGGAGGAATGAAAGCGGGAAGGCTGAACCCCACACCTGGAATGACCCTGGTCAACATCTTAGCCACAATCGTCATCGCGAGAATGGATATGAGGGTAGCTCCGAGAGGAGCTTTAGGAAAGAGATAAATGCATATGAACAGGGGGATGATAGCTCCCCCGAGGTTTATGCATATTAGCTGCTCTGCCGGAATGGAAAAAGATGGGTAAAAAGACCATCCTTCATACAATGTTCTTCGGGCGATGGGGATATTTATCACACTTCCGAGCAAAGAAAGAAAGATGATGAATAGGGCTAATCTTGGAGAAAAGCCCAATTTTGCAAAGGCAGCGCCCACTATTCCAATTTGAATGAGAAGGAGGAGGAAGGGCAGAAGAAAGATAAAGATTATCAAAAGAAGAAACGATAAAGGAAAAAATATCATCAGACTCTCCTTTTCTCTATATTCAACGATGTCAGGGTCAGGATATTTCCCCTCTCAATGCTCTCTTGTATATCTTTATTATATCCTCCAGCGTAGCCCGCCGTGGGTTATTAGCCAATTTACGCTCGTCCTGCATAATCTCCTCAGCAAATTCTCTTATTGTTTCCTCCTTTATCTTTCTGTCCTTCAGATTCTCGGGCATACCCAGTTCGCGAAGCAGTCTTTGGATTCCTCTGATCGCCTTCTTAGCCGCCTCCTCCTTGGATAAGTTTTTGACCTCTTCCCCTAAGCTCTCAGCTAAGAGGGCAAATTTGTCATACCTTTCAGTCAGGTTAAACTCGCACACCCATGGCAAAAGCAGTCCGTTGGCCCTTCCGTGTGGAAGGCCAAAGTCAGAGGTTATCCTGTAGCCCATTCCGTGAACCAGGATGGTTCCTGTCTGAGCTATCACCATTCCTGCTAAAAGGGAAGCGTACAGGACATAAGAGCGGGCTTTTATGTCCTCTGGGTTATCCATAACCTTTGGCAGATGATGGACAAGAAGTTTGATCGCCTTCAGTGCCAGAAGGTCGCTGATGGGCTGGGAATTGTTGGCGATATAACCCTCGATGGCGTGCGAGAGGGCATCCACTCCAGTGTCAGCGGTAATCGAGCCGGGTAAAGAGAGGGTAAGCTCGGGATCAACTAAAGCTACCTTAGGAAAGATGAGGTGATCGGTGAGGATCTTCTTTCGAGAACCTTCCTTCTTTATCTCGGTGAGGACAGCGTAGGGAGTCACCTCACTTCCCGTTCCTGCTGTGGTGGGGATTTCTATTATGGGCAAAGGAGGCTCCTTTACTCTGTTTCTGCCCAGATATTGATCCGCAGGGGCTGGATTAGTGGACAGTACAGCCACTGCCTTGGCTGCATCCATAGGACTTCCTCCTCCCAGCCCTATTACTACCTGACATCTTTTTTCCTTGGCTAACTCAGCTCCACTTTCTGCTGTTTTAAGAGAGGGGTTAGGCTCAACTCCTTCGAAGAGGACCATCTCCACTCCTGCTTCTTTAAGAGAAATCTCTACTTTTTGTAGAGCTCCGGTTTTCTTAGCCGAACTTTTTCCCGTCACCACCAGCGCTCTTTGGCCAAATCTTCTGGCCTCTTGTCCTGCTTTTTTTATCACTCCCTCTCCAAAGTAAATTTTAGTAGGAAGATAAAATTCAAATTCTTGCATTTTCTTCTCTCCTATCATTCCTTCACTATCATCGTATATTTTCCCTCATGTCTGAACGGGGTAAAGCTTTTTCCTCCTCCCTGATAAAACTTGCCGAAGAACTCCACAAACTGGAGACGAGCTGTATGGATGAATCCGGATAAAGTATTTATGGCTATATTTCCCAGATGACCTAATATCAGGATGATTACTGTAAAGACCGGACCTATAAGAGGAATGCCAGAGGCCATATTGGCTATGAGGTTCACCACGGTGGCGATCACGCTGGTAGCCAGCCCCAGGGCCAGAAGTCGAGAGTAGGAGAGGACATCACCAAATAGCGAGATTAAGCCATATAACTCATAAGCTCCCTTTCCAAGCCTTCCTATGAGACTTTTGCTTTCTCTTCCCGCGAATAAAAACAAGACTATCGCTCCTGATAGAGCCATAATCAGGCCCGGTGTAGCAAATGTCTTGCTCAAGATTTCCAGCTTGCTCAGACCAAAGAGGATTACCCCTAAGATGAGAATGATCCAGGAGAGGTGATCCAGTATAGCTGAAATGATATCACCTCTTCTCAAGTCTTCCCATAATGCCAGCCCTATTCCTATCATGAGGTGAACAACTCCTAAAGCCAACGAGATTACCAGAAAGACCATAGGCTGCTCCAGAGGATTAAACAGACTCAGCTTCTTAAGGGGAGCTAAGAATGGAGGAAGTTGAGAAACCTGAATTCCAAATATACCTCCAGTCATTATCCCTATTCCAATGGTCACCAATCCACTGAAGAACAAAATGGAAAAAAGCCTCTTTCCACCTTCTCCCACCTGAACCTTTTTGGGGATGAGGTAGGCTAAAAGAGCTAAAATAATCCCATAGCCTCCATCGGTCAGGCATAGAGCGAGAAAGAGGGCGAAAAAAGGAGCCAGGAAGGGTGTAGGATCAATCTCAAAGTAACGAGGCACTCCATATAGATTCGTCACCATCTCGAAGGGCTTGAAAATTCTTCTATTTGACAAGGCCACCGGAACATCTTTTTCTTCCTCCTCATTTGGCTCCCTTACTATTATGTCCACTAAGGAAAAATCCTTCAGTCCGTCTCTTAGCTTTGGAAGGTCTTGTTTTCTGATCCATCCCTCCAGAGCGAAAGTATAAGAGCTTAGCTTGGCATGTTCTGATACTCTTTTCTCCTGAAGAAGATTATAGAAATAATCATAAAGCGCCATCAGCTTAATCTTTTCTTTACTGATTTTCCTTGCCTGTCTTCTTATCTCATCGATCTGGCCGTCTATCAGGGAAATCCTCTTCCTGATCCTTTTTATCTCCTCTTCAGGAATTCCCTTAAGTTCTTTGAACTGAACCCTCTCTATTCCTATTTCATAGAGGATGGAATCTATACTTTCCTCCATATCCTTAAGATAGACCAAAAGAAAATAGAGCCTCCTTGCCTCTTCTCGGAGAATATGCAGGTGAGCTCCTTTTAACTTACTCAGCCTTTCCTGGAGGAGTTTCTTTGTCTCTGAAGAGGAGATTCCCAGCTGATAGGCGACCGATCTTGTCCCCTGTAGTTTCTCAAGGGGAACGGGAAGACCTCTCCAGGGAACAAGGGATTCTAAACGCTCCAAAAGATACCTTCTCTCTTCTCTTAGGGTCTCTAACCTATTGTTTAACTCCAGGCACCTGTCACATATAGCTTTCCAGTCGAAATTTTTGACCCAACCGAGGAACTCTTCCTGGGTTATCATCGCCCTGCTGGGGAAAAGTCCCAGCCCTGTCTTTGTCTTTTCAAACTGCCCTAAGTACTCGATGGTCCAGTTAAGTTTGGAGAGGTTTTCCTCCACCTCATCTGTCTTTATCTCTGTCCGTTCCGCCTTTTTGAAGATGGAAGAAATCAAGTCTTTTCCCATTTTCTTAGGTTGAAAGAGAGCTAACTCACCTAATCTCCTTATCAGGGAATCGCGAAGGTCTTTATCTCCTATAATGTATACCTTTCTCATCTCGCACACAGCCATCTTAACTCTCCTTTGACTTCTTTTGGGTAGGCTTTGACCACTCTTGTTTAGCTTTCTCTACGATAAATTCCACTACCTTTTTTGCTCTTTTCTGATATTTATCCTTAATCTCCTCTGTCCTTTTTTGGAATTCTTCTCTGATCCTCTCGATCTCCCTTTTCGCCTCGTCCAATGACTTTTCCTTTATCTTTTTCCCGTTTTCTTCCGCTTCCCTTCTTGCTCTGGAGATGATTTCCTCTCCTTTTTTCCTTGCCTCCTCCAGCATCTTCTCCCCCTCTCTTTTACCCATCTCTAAGATCTTCTCCGCTTCTCTTTCTGCCTCTTCTATTTTCTTTAAAATTTCCTCAGCCATTTTCACCCCCAAACTTAATTAACTTTACCTTTGCCTCTTCTAACATCTCCCTGGCCAATCTGTCCGGGTATTCTCCCTTAAAGACAACCTTTTCTATCCCCGCATTTATAATCATCTTGCTACAAGTTATACAGGGCTGGTGTGTGCAGTAAAGGGTGGAACCCTTTATAGATGTCCCATAAAGGGCAGCCTGGATTATGGCATTTTGTTCTGCATGTAGACCACGACATATCTCCTGTCTTTCTCCAGAGGGAATCCTTAACTTTTCTCGAAGGCATCCTGTTACTTCGCAATGGGGCAAATTCCGGGGAGCACCGTTATAACCAGTAGCGAGAATTCTTTTATCCTTGACCAATACGGCTCCTACTTTCCTTCTCAGACAGGTGGAGCGAGTAGCGACAAGTTCAGCGATTTGCATAAAGTATTCATCCCAGCTGGGACGCATTTTTCTCCATCTTTCAATTTTCTTTTAACTTTTCCGCCACTGCCTCTGTCGCCTCCTTGATCTCCATAGCGCACTTTCGATACTCTTCCAGAGACCCGCCTACAGGATCAAGGATTTCTTCCCTCCTTCCCAGACCGAATTCCTTAAGAAGAATTACCTTTTCTCGAGCAAAAGGAAAAATTTTACAGATTTTTTCCTTGTGTCTTGTTTCCATCACCAAAATTAAGTCAGCTTCCCTGACCATCTTCTCAGTTAAAGGAGTGCTCAGGTGGTTCGAGATGTCAACACCCTCCTCTCTCATCACCTTTATAGCGAATTCAGTTGCCTTCAGACCTGTGAAGGTGGCTACTCCTGCTGAGTGTATCTTTATCTTTCTTTTCCCTTCCCAGGCTCTTTTCAAAAATCCTTCTGCCATTGGACTGCGACAGGTGTTTCCTGTGCAAACGAGAAGGATATCCTCCTCTTTATCCCACACCTTTCTTATTCTCTCCCAGGAAAGATACCCTTCTCTTATCAAGCGAGGTGGAGAGTCTGTGACATCCAATACCGTGGACTCCTTACCCAATGGAACCTTCCCTCCATCTATGAGTAGATCCACTCTCTTTTTTAAGCTTTCGCTTATATCCTCTGCTCTCAAAGGACTCCTCTCGCCAGAGATGTTAGCACTGGTGGTGGCAAGAAGAAGATTCCCCCTTTTCATTATCTCTTGAGGAATGGAATGAGCGGGAAATCTTATTCCCACCTTTCCTTCTTTATTTATCACGGTAGAAGGACAATATGAGCTTGCCTTAAGGATCAAGGTTAAGGGACCAGGCCAAAATTTATCCATTAACCTTTTTGCCTTCAGTGAGCTAATCTCACTAAAACGTAAAACTTCTTCTTTTCGTGTTATGAAAAGCACCAAGGGTTTTTTCTTAGGCCTTTTTTTAGCTCGATATAATTTATCTATCGCCTCTTTGTTTTCGGCATCGACCCCCACCCCATAAACTGTGTCCGTGGGAAAAGATACTATTCCTCCCTTTTTGATCAATCTTACCGCTTCTTCAATTTTCTCACTTTCCGGTTTAAGAGAACTCATACTTATCGTCTTCAACTTATGCCCTCATTCTCTTATCTGGCCTTCTCCTAATATGATAAACTTAGTGGTGGTGAGCTCCTTGACTCCCATCGGCCCACGAGCATGGAGCTTGTCGGTGCTGATCCCTATCTCCGCTCCCAGACCAAACTCTCCTCCGTCGGTGAATCTGGTGGAGGCGTTCACGTAGACGGCAGCTGAGTCCACCTCTCGCAAAAATTTCCTTGACTTGATATAGCTGTTGGTGATGATGGCATCGGAGTGATGGGAGCCATATCTGTTAATATGGGCAATGGCCTCATCAATTCCACTTACCACCTTCACGGAAAGAATTAAATCCAGGTATTCGGTTGACCAATCCTCTTCTGTAGCTCTTTTCACATTCGGACTGATCTTACAGGTTTTCTCATCACCGCGAATCTCCACCCCTGCCTCCTGAAGTTTCCTGATTACTACGGGCAAAAACTTATCAGCAATCTTCTCAGCCACAAGTAAAGTCTCCATAGCGTTACATACTCCTGGTCTTTGAACCTTTGCGTTGAAGGCAATCTTCTCGGCCATTTTCAGGTCCGCTTCCTCATCTACATAGACATGACAGACCCCTTTATAATGCTTAATCACAGGAATAGTGGAATTTTCGGTGACCATCTTGATCAGGCTCTCTCCTCCTCGAGGAATGATCACGTCTATGTACTCGTTCAGTTTCAACATTTCCCCTACCGCTTTTCTATCGGTGGTTCTTACTAACTGAATACATCCTCCGGGCAGCCCTACCTCTTGTATGGCTTCGCTTAGAGCATCGATCAGGGCAATATTGGAGTTGATCGCCTCCGAACCTCCACGCAGGATGACGGCATTACCTGCCTTCAAACACAACCCAGCTGCATCTACGGTGACGTTAGGGCGAGATTCGTAGATAATCCCGATCACTCCAAGAGGGACCCTCATTCTGCCAATTAAAAGCCCGTTGGGTCTTCTCCACATAGACTCTATCTTCCCCACCGGGTCCTCTAATTGGGCTATCTGTCTTAGACCGCCGCACATCTGTTTAATTCTCTTCTCGTTTAAAGTTAACCTATCTATAAGAGCGAGGGGCAGTCCCTTTGCTTTGGCCAAAACAATATCCTTGTGATTCAGCTTTAAAATTTTATCCTTGTGGGTTTCTAAGACCTGCGCCATCTTTAACAGAGCTTCATTTTTCACCGTGGAGGAAAGCTTAGCTAACTTTTGACTGGCTTGTTTGGCTTTTCTTGCCATCCTTATTACTTGTTCCTTAAGCTCCATCTCGCTCTCCTTTTCATTGTTTTTTCATCTTACTTAATCGTTGAGGAAAGTCAAGTAAGTAGTGAAGGGTGAAGAGTGAAGAGTGAAGAGTGAAGGGTGAAGGGTAGTGTTCGATCCTGGTCGACATAATAGAAAAGCAAGATTTGCCATAATTTCCCTGAATTACAACTAAAATACGCATATTCTTGCTAACTATCCCTCCTTCCTATGGGGGAAAGCTCAGGCGCTCTTTTAAATCAATTTCTGGTAGCAAGGCATATCTTAACCAG